>NZ_JBFUGN010000051.1:0-15084 GCF_056402895.1 Rhizobacter sp. P3_B12
GTTCAGGATGTCGATCAGGCTGCCGTACAGGTGGCCGTCGCGCCATTCGAGGCGCAGGAAGCTGCTGTTGAACGCGGCGTTCAGCAGCAGCAGCAGCAGCAGCGTGACCAGCGGCCAGGTCAGCCGGTGTTTGAAGAGTGAGCTCATGCTTGCGCCGCAATCACGTGGTAGACCGCCTGCTCGCTGCTGCCGGCCGGCAGCTCGGCGACCTTGCGGCGATCGCGCAGCACCGCGATGCGGTGCGAGACGCGCACGACCTCGCTCATCTCCGACGAGATGAACAGGACCGACATGCCCTGCTGTGCCAGGCGCAGGATCTCGTCCATGATCTCCTGCTTGGCCRCAACGTCGATGCCGCGCGTCGGCTCGTCGAGGATCAGCAGCCGCGGCTCGGTCGCGAGCCAGCGCGCGAGCATCGCCTTCTGCTGGTTGCCGCCGGACAGCAGGCCGATCGGCGTCTCGATGCTCGCGGTCTTGATGCCCAGCGCCTTCACGAAGCGCTCGGCCATCTCGGCCTGCTGCTCGCGCGACAGCGTCTTCGCGAGGCCGTGGCGGGCCTGCAGCGCGAGCGCGATGTTCTCGCGCACCGACAACTCGGCCACGATGCCGTCGGTCTTGCGATCCTCGGGGCACAGGCCGATGCCGTGGCGCACCGCGTCGGCCGGGCTGTGCAGGCTGGCGGGCTGGCCGCCGATCTGCAGCGTACCCTGGTCGTTGGCGGCCAGGCCGAACAGCAGCCGCGCGAGTTCGGTGCGGCCGGAACCGAGCAGGCCGCCCAGGCCCAGCACCTCGCCCGGGTACAGGTCGAGGTCGACCGGCTGCAGTTGCCCCTGCTGGCCGAGGCCCTGGGCGCGCAGGAAGGGCTGGCTGTCGTGCGGCCGCGCGCTCGGCGCGGCACTCGACTGGCTCGCCAGCTCGCGCCCGATCATCGCGGTGATCAGCGCCGGCGCGTTCAGCTCGGCGGCCGGCTTCTCGCAGACGAACTCGCCGTTGCGCAGCACCGTGATGCGGTCGGAGATCGCGTAGACCTGCTCGAGGAAGTGCGTGACGAACAGGATCGCGAGGCCCTCGCCGCGCAGCTGGCGCAGCACCGCGAACAGGCGCTTGACCTCGTCCTCGTCGAGGCTGGAGGTCGGCTCGTCGAGGATCAGCACCTTGGCCTCGACGCTCAGCGCGCGGGCGATCGACACCATCTGCTGCACCGCCACCGAGTAGGTGGCGAGGCCGCGCGTCACGTCGATGTCGAGGTTCAGCCGCGTCAGCAGCTCGCGCGCCTGCACGTTCATGCGCGCCCAGTCGATGCGCCAGCCACCGGCCGCGCCCTTGCGCGGGTAGCGGCCGGCGAAGATGTTCTCGGCCACCGACAGGTTGGTGCAGAGGTTCACCTCCTGGTAGACGGTGCTGATGCCCAGCTGCTGCGCCTGCTGCGGCGTGGTCGGGCGGATCGCCGCGCCGGCGAGCGTGAACTCGCCGGCATCGGCCGCATGCACGCCCGTCAGCACCTTGATCAGCGTCGACTTGCCGGCGCCGTTCTGCCCCATCAGCGCATGCACCTCGCCGGGGAACAGCCGCAGGCCGACGTTCGTCAGCGCGCGCACGCCGAGGAACTGCTTGCTGACGCCGCGCAGTTCCAGGACGGGAGACGGTTCGGCGCCGGTGCTCATCACTTGTTCTTGTTGTAGACGTCGAGGAACACCGCGGCCAGCAGCACCAGGCCCTTGATGACCTGCTGGTAGTCGATGCCGATGCCCATGATCGACATGCCGTTGTTCATCACGCCCATCACGAACGCGCCGATCACCGCGCCCATCACCTTGCCGACGCCGCCCGAGGCCGACGCGCCGCCGATGAAGCAGGCCGCGATCACGTCGAGCTCGAAGCCGACACCGGCCTTCGGCGTCGCGGTGTTCAGCCGCGCGGCGAACACCAGCCCGGCCAGCGCCGCCAGCACGCCCATGTTGATGAAGGTGTAGAACGACAGCCGCTCGGTCTTGATGCCCGACAGCTTGGCCRCCTTCTCGTTGCCGCCCAGCGCGTAGATGCGCCGGCCGATCGTGCTGCGCCGCGTGACGAAGTCGTAGCCCACCATCAGCAGCACCATGATGATCAGCACGTTCGGCAGCCCGCGGTACGAGGCCAGCAGGTAGCTGAAGAACAGGATCACCGCGGCGAACGCCGCCGTCTTGCCGAGGAAGAACGGGTACGGCTCTTCTTCCATGCCGTGGCGTGTCTGCGCGATGCGCCCGCGCACCTTCAGCACCACCATCACCAGCACCGTGATCACCCCCAGCAGCAGCGAGGTCAGCCGCAGCTCGGCACCGGCGAACAGGTCGGGGATGAAGCCCGAGCTCAGGCGCTGGAACTCGACCGGGAACGGCCCGACCGACTGCCCTTGCAGCAGCGCGAGCGCGAGGCCCTTGAACACCAGCATGCCGGCCAGCGTGACGATGAACGACGGGATGCGGAAGTACGCGACGAACCAGCCCTGCGCCGCACCGATCACGCCGCCCACCACCATGCAGCCGAGGATGGTCCAGATCCAGTGGATCTCGTAGTTCACCATCATCACCGCGGCCAGCGCGCCGATGAAGCCGGCCACCGAGCCGACCGACAGGTCGATGTGCCCGGCCACGATGACCAGCAGCATGCCCAGCGCCATGATGACGATGTAGCTGTTCTGCAGCACCAGGTTGGTCAGGTTCAGCGGCTTCAGCAGCGTGCCGTCGGTCAGGTACTGGAACAGCCCCATGATCGCGACGAGCGACAGCAGCATGCCGTACTCGCGCATGTTGTTCTTCAGGAAGCCGCGGTACTCCTTGGGCGGCACGGCGGCCGCCGYGGCGATGTCAGTTGCCATGATTCGTTTCTCCGGCCAGCAGGCCGTGTTCAGTGTCCAGCTTCGGCGGCGCATCCATGCCGTCGTGCGATCCGGCCTTCATGATGGCGCGCATGATGCGCTCCTGCGACGCCTCGGCGGCCGGGAACTCGCCGACGAAGCGGCCTTCGTTCATCACGTAGATGCGGTCGCACATGCCCAGCAGCTCGGGCATCTCCGACGAGATCATCAGGATGCATTTGCCCTCGGCCGCCAGCGCGTCGATGATGGTGTAGATCTCGTACTTGGCGCCGACGTCGATGCCGCGCGTCGGCTCGTCGAGGATCAGCAGCTCGGGCTGCGAGAACAGCCACTTGCTCAGCACCACCTTCTGCTGGTTGCCGCCCGACAGGTTCACCACCGGTTGGTACACGCTCGACGAACGCGTGTTCAGCCGGCGGCGGAAATCGCTCGCCACGGTGAATTCGCGCCCGTCGTCGATCACGCCGTGGCGCGACACCGCCGGCAGGTTCGCGAGCGTGGTGTTCTTCTTGATGTCGTCGGCCAGCACCAGGCCCAGGCCCTTGCGGTCTTCGGTGACGTAGGCGATGCGGTGGCGGATCGCCTTCTGCACCGTCGAGGTGTCGATCACCTCGCCGTGCATGCGCACCTCGCCGCTGATGCGCTGGCCGTACGAGCGGCCGAACACGCTCATCGCGAGCTCGGTGCGCCCGGCGCCCATCAGGCCGGCGATGCCGACGATCTCGCCGCGCCGCACGTTCAGGTTCACGCCCTTCACGACCAGCCGGTCGGCATGCACCTGGTGGTGCACCTTCCAGTCGCGCACCTCGAAGACGGTCTCGCCGATCTGCGGCGTGCGCTTCGGGTAGCGGTCGGCCATCTCGCGGCCGACCATGTTGCGGATGATCCGGTCCTCGCTGATCGCTTCGGCCCGGCAGTCCATCGTCTCGACGGTGCCGCCGTCGCGCAGCACGGTGATCGAATCGGCGACCTTCGAGACCTCGTTCAGCTTGTGCGAGATCAGGATCGCCGAGATGCCGTGCGCCTTCAGCTCGAGCAGCAGCTCGAGCAGCGCATTGCTGTCGCTCTCGTTCAGGCTCGCGGTCGGCTCGTCGAGGATCAGGAGCTTGACCTCCTTCGACAAGGCCTTCGCGATCTCGATCAGCTGCTGCTTGCCGACGCCCAGGTTGGTGATGAGGGTCGACGGCGATTCCTTCAGCCCGACCTTCTCCAGCAGCACCTGCGTGCGCCGGTGCGACTCGAACCAGTCGATCACGCCCAGCTTTGCGCATTCGTTGCCGAGGAAGATGTTCTCGGCGATCGACAGCAGCGGCACCAGCGCGAGCTCCTGGTGGATGATGATGATCCCGAGCTTCTCGCTGTCGGAGATGCCGGCGAACTTGCGCAGCTCGCCCTGGTAGTGGATCTCGCCGGTGTAGGAGTCGTGCGGGTAGACCCCGCTCAGCACCTTCATCAGCGTCGACTTGCCGGCGCCGTTCTCGCCGACCACGGCATGGATCTCGCCCCGGCGCACGACGAGGTTGACGTCGTTCAGGGCGGTCACGCCGTGGAATTTCTTGGTGATGCCGCGCATCTCCAGGATGGCATCCATCCGTAGTCCTCTTGCTCTCTCCGACTGCAAAAAAGGTTCTGCGCAGAACGCGCAGAACCCATGYCGCGCCCAGGAATGCTTACTTCAGTTGCGCTTCGGTGTAGTAGCCGCTGCTGACCAGCACCTGCTTCCAGTTGCTCGCGTCGACGCTGACCGGCTTCAGCAGGTACGAGGGCACCACCTTCACGCCGTTGTTGTAGGTCTTGGTGTCGTTGATCTCGGGCTTCTTGCCGCCGAGCACCGCGTCGACCATGCCGACCGTGACCTTGGCCAGTTCACGCGTGTCCTTGAAGATGGTCGAGGTCTGCTCGCCCTTCTGGATCGACTTGACCGACGGCACTTCGGCGTCCTGGCCGGTGATCACCGGCATCGGCGACTTCGGGGTGCCGTAGCCGACGCCCTTCAGCGACGAGATGATCCCGATCGACAGGCCGTCGTACGGCGACAGCACGGCGTCGACGTGGGCGCCGGAGTAGTAGGCGCTCAGCAGGTTGTCCATGCGGGCCTGGGCGACGGCGCCGTCCCAGCGCAGCGTGGCGACCTTGTCCATGCCGACCTGCTTGCTGCGCACGACGAGCTTGCCGCTCTTGATGTACGGATCGAGCACCGACATCGCGCCGTTGTAGAAGAAGAACGCGTTGTTGTCGTCGGCCGAGCCGCCGAACAGCTCGATGTTGAACGGGCCCTTGCCGCTCTTCAGGCCCAGCTTCTGCTCGATGTAGCTGGCCTGCAGCACGCCGACCTGGAAGTTGTCGAAGGTGGCGTAGTAGTCGACGTTCKTCGAACCCTTGATCAGGCGGTCGTAGGCGATGACCTTGACGCCCTTGTCGGCGGCCTTCTGCAGCACGTCGGTCAGCGTGGTGCCGTCGATCGCGGCGATCACCAGCACCTTGGCGCCCTTGGTGATCATGTTCTCGATCTGCGCCAGCTGGTTCGGGATGTCGTCCTCGGCGTACTGCAGATCGGTCTTGTAGCCCTTTTCCTGCAGGTACTTGACCATGTTGGAGCCGTCGGCGATCCAGCGTGCGGACGATTTCGTCGGCATCGAGATCGCGATCTGACCCTTGTCTTGCGCGAGGGCGGCCACGGGCACGATGGCCACGGCTGCAAAGGTGGCCAGGGCGGCCAGCATCGTACGGATGGTTTTCACTTCTCTGTCTCCATTCATGGGGGGTTCATCGTCGCCGCTCCACTGGGCGGCGGCCGGAGCGCGGCCTGCTCCGGCAGGCTTCGCGGTCCATTGCGAAGCCCAGTCTCATCCCAACGCTCAATACTTGCGATTGGGGAATTCCTTGGCTGCGACTTCCATCGGGAAGACGCCTTCCTGCGTCACGATGCGCTTCGCGATGGTCTTGCCGGCCACCAGGTCCTTGACGGCCTGCATCAGCTGCGGGCCGAGCAACGGGCTGCATTCGACCGACACGTTCAGCTTGCCGGCGATCATGGCCTCGAAGGCGCCCTTCACGGCGTCGATCGAGATGATCACGATGTCCTTCGCGGGCTTCAGGCCGGCTTCCTCGATCGCCTGGATCGCGCCGATGGCCATGTCGTCGTTGTGCGCGTACAGCACATTGATCTTCTTGCCCTCGGCTTTCAGGAAGGCTTCCATCACTTCCTTGCCCTTGGCACGGGTGAAGTCGCCGGTCTGCGAGCGGATGATCTTGAACTTCGGATCGGCCTTGATGATTTCCTCGAAGCCCTTCTTGCGGTCGATCGCCGGCGCTGAGCCGACGGTGCCCTGCAGTTCGACGATGTTCACGTCGCTCTGCACGCCCTTCATCTTCTCGACCAGCCAGYGGCCGGCGCGGCGRCCTTCCTCGACGAAGTCGGAGCCCATGAAGGCGACCCACAGGCTGTCGTCCTTCTCGTCGACCGCGCGATCCGACAGGATCACCGGGATCTTGGCGGCCTTGGCTTCGCGCAGCACCGTGCCCCAGCCCGATTCGACGACCGGCGAGAACGCGATCACGTCGACCTTCTGCGCGATGAAGCTGCGGATGGCCTTGATCTGGTTCTCCTGCTTCTGCTGCGCGTCGGAGAACTTCAGGTCGATGCCGGCTTCCTTGGCCGACGACTTGATCGACTCGCTGTTGGCAGTGCGCCATTCGCTCTCGGCGCCGATCTGGCTGAAGCCGAGCACGATCTTCTTCTGCGCGAAGGCCTTGAACGGCAGGGCCGCGGCCAGGGATGCTGCAGCCATCGCTGCGAACAGGGTGCGTCGTTGGAATTTCACGGTTTGTCTCCTCTTGGTGGGTGGCATGAAAAACGCGCGGCTTGTTCCGGGGTCGCCGGGTTGCCGCATCAAAGCGCGAGGGCGGTAAGGCTCAGGCGGTGGAACTCCTCTGTCTTCAAGCCAGCGTGTACGCCGTCTTGACCGTGGTGTAGAACTCGGCCGCGTAGCGGCCCTGCTCGCGCGGGCCGTGGCTCGAACCCTTGCGGCCGCCAAACGGCACGTGGTAGTCGACGCCGGCGGTCGGCAGGTTGACCATCACCATGCCGACCTTGGCCTGCCGCTTGAACTGCGTCGACAGCTTCAGCGATTGCGTGACGACGCCGGCGCACAGGCCGAACGGCGTGTCGTTGGCGAGAGCGACCGCATGCTCGAAGCCATCGGCCTTCAGCACGCAGGCGACCGGCCCGAAGACCTCCTCGCGCGCGATGCGGTGCTGCGGCTGCGCGAGGAACAACGCCGGCGCCATGAAGTGCCCGCGCGTCGCACGCTCCAGCAACTCGCCGCCGATGACGTGCTCGGCACCTTCGTTGCGGGCGATCTCGAGGTAGGACAGGTTGGTGTCGAGCTGGGCGCGGTCGACCACCGGGCCGATGTCGATGCCGCGCTCCATCGCGTGGCCGACCTTCAGCGCGAGCGTGCGCTGGCGCAGCTTCGTGACGAAGCGGTCGTGCACCGTCGCGTCGACGATGATCCGGCTCGATGCCGTGCAGCGCTGGCCGGTCGAGAAGAACGAGCCCTGCACCGCGCATTCGACGGCCTGGTCGAGGTCGGCATCGGCCAGCACCACCAGCGGGTTCTTGCCGCCCATCTCGAGCTGCACCTTGGCGCGCCGGGCGGCGGTGGCCTTCAGGATCTGCTCGCCGGTGCCCACCGAGCCGGTGAAGCTGATCGCATCGACCAGCGGGCTGTCGACCATCGCCTGGCCCACCTGCCGGCCGCTGCCCATCACCAGGTTGAACACGCCCGCCGGCAGGCCGGCGCGGCTGATGATCTCGGCCAGCGCCGCGGCACAGGCCGGCACCAGCTCGGCCGGCTTGAAGACGACGCTGTTGCCGTAGGCGAGCGCCGGCGCGATCTTCCACGCGGGGATCGCGAGCGGGAAGTTCCACGGCGCGATGATGCCGACCACGCCGACCGGTTCGCGCGTGATGTCGACCTCGACCCCCGGGCGCACCGACGGCAGGTGCTCGCCGGCCGCGCGCAGCGCCTCGCCGGCGAAGAACTTGAAGATGTTGCCGGCGCGCGCCGCCTCGCCGATCGCCTCGGGCAGGGTCTTGCCTTCCTCGCGGGCCAGCAGCTGGCCGAGCTCGTCCTTGCGGGCGAGGATCTCGCTGCCGATCTGGTCGAGCGCATCGGCGCGCCGCTGCGGCGTGCTCAGGCCCCAGGCCGGTGCGGCGTCGGCCGCGGCGCGGATCGCGATCTCGGCCTGGTTGCCGTCGGCGCGGGCGTATTCGGCCACCACCTCGTCCAGGTTCGACGGGTTGCTGCTGATGCCGGTCGTGACGCCGGTCTCCCAGCGCCCGTTGATGTAGTTCTTGCAGCTGTGGGCCATCGCGATCGGGCTTTCGGTCGGGCTTGCGTTCACAGGGCGCGCACGCCGCCGATCGCGAAGCCGCGGTCGACGAGTGACAGCGGGTTGACCAGCGGCGCACCGAGCGCCGGCAGGTCGATCTCGAAGCGGTCGCCCGGTTCGACGCGGATGTTGTCGGCGAAGCTCAGCGTGGCGGTGCCGAAGAAGTGCAGGTGCACGTCGCCCGGCTGGCGGTGCGCCGCGTACTTGAAGTGGTGGTACTCGAGGTTGGCCAGCGAATGGCACATGTTGGCCTCGCCGGTCAGGAAGGGCTTCTCCCAGCGGATCTCGTTGCCGCGGCGGATGCGGCTCGTGCCTTCGAGGTGGGCCGGCAACGCGCCGCTGCGCAGCTCGGGGCCGACCGCGCAGACGCGCAGCTTCGAGTGGGCCAGGTACAGGTAGTTCTGGCGCTCGGTGGCGTGGTCGGAGAACTCGTTGCCGATCGCGAAGCCGAGGCGGTACGGCTGGCCGTCCGGGCCGATCACGTACAGGCCGACCAGCTCGGGCTCCTCGCCGCCGTCGAGCGCGAAATCGGGCATCGCGAGCGGCGCGCCGGGCGCGGCGACGATGCTGCCGTTGCCCTTGTAGAACCACTCGGGCTGCACGCCGGGCTGGCCGTCGGCCGGGCGGCCGCCGTCCAGGCCCCACTTGAACATGCGCATCGAATCGGAGAGCAATTCCTCGCCGGCCGACAGCTTCTGGTGCATCGCATCGCGCGCCGACGCGCTGCCGGTGTGCGTGAGGCCGGTGCCGGTGACCAGGCAGTGCGCGACATCGGGGTGCGCGAGCGGCGTCAGCACGCGCTGCTCATGCAGCAGGGCCTCGTACGGCAGCGCAGCGCCGGTGAGGGCCGGTTGCGCCAGCACGTCGACCGACACCCGGCGGGCGATCGCGGCCTGCGCCAGTTCATAGGTGCTGACGAAGCCGCCCACGGCGCGCACCGAACGGCCGTCGTCGGCGACACCGCCCACGTGCTGCGTGCCGTTCTCGGCGAGGAACTGGATCAGTCTCATGGGGGAGGCACTTCTCTGTCTGGCGAGCGGGGCTCGGGTCAAGGTGCCGCATCCTAATGAGCGGAGCTATAACTTTCTAATAGATATTTGCCGAAAACACATATACGATCCGGCATCCATAAAAACCCCTGGTCGGGTCCCGAGACAACGCGCCCCGCATGACGAACTACACGCACTGGTTCATCCGCGCCCGCCTGAAGACGCGGCAACTGCTGCTGCTGGTGGCGCTCGACGAGGAAGGCAACATCCACCGCGCGGCGCAGGTGCTCAACATGACGCAGCCGGCCGCGTCGAAGCTGCTGAAGGACCTGGAAGACGTGCTGGAGGTGCCGCTGTTCGAGCGGCTGCCGCGCGGCATGCGGCCCACCTGGTACGGCGAGACGATGATCCGCCATGCGCGCGTCGCGCTCAGCAGCCTGAACCAGGCGCACGACGAGCTGGAGGCGATCAAGGCCGGGCGCTACGGGCAGGTCAGCGTCGGCGCGATCACCGCGCCCGGGCTGGTGCTGCTGCCGCCGGCGGTGGCGCTGGTGAAGCAATCGCACCCGAGCCTGCGCATCGGCGTGCAGATCGAGACCAGCGACGTGCTGCTCGATCGCCTGGCGCAGGGCAAGCTCGACATGCTGGTGGCGCGGCTCTTCGCGCAGCACGACAAGACCGACCTGCGCTACGAGACGCTGACCGAGGAGCCGGTGTGCGCGATCACGCGGCCGGGGCACCCGCTGCTGTCGGTCGCGCACCTGGGGCTGCGCGACGTGGTGAACGCCGGCTGGATCGTGTCGCCGAGCGGCAGCGTGCTGCGCCACCGCTTCGACCTGATGTTCCAGGAAGACGGGCTCGAGGCGCCGATCAACGTGATCGAGACCTCGGCGCTGCTGTTCATGACGAAGATGCTGCAACAGAGCGACATGGTCGCGGTGGTGGCGACCGACGTGGCGCGCTACTACGCGGCGCACGGCATCGTGTCGGTGCTGCCGATCGCGCTGCCCTGCCAGATGGACGCGTTCGGCATCATCACCCGCACCGACCGGCTGCTGTCGCCGGCGGCGAAGGTGATGCTGAAGGCGCTGAAGACGGCGGCGGTGACGGTCTACGGGGCGAAGTTCGACATGAGCGCCGAGGCCTGATCAGGACCAGCCCGCGTCCACCTTGAACTCCTGCGCGGTGCACATCGCGCTGTCATCCGCGGCCAGGAACAGCACCATGCGCGCGACGTCGCCCGGCTGCAGCTTGTCCGGCAGGCACTGGTTGCGCTTCAGCACCTCTTCGCTCCCTTCGGTGAACCACAGCTTGACCTGCCGCTCCGTCATCACCCAGCCCGGCGACACCGTGTTGATGCGGATCCGGTGCTCGCCGAGCGGCTTGGCCAGCCCGCGCGTCAGCCCGTTCACCGACGACTTCGCGATCGCGTAACAGGGGTACGCCCCGTCCTTGCCCTGCCAGCCGGTCGAGCCGAAGTTGATCACCGAGCCGAAACCCAGCCGCTTCATCCCCGGCACCACCGCCTGGATGGCAAAGAACGCCGGCCGCTCGTTGATCGACATGCGCTGGTCGTAGTACTCCGGCGTCACCGATTCCAGCGTGTGGCGGTCGTCGCTCGCGACGTTGTTGACCAGCACCGCGAAGTCGCCGAAGGCCGCCTCGGCCTCGGCGATCACCTTCTGCAGCGCCGCCACGTCGCGCACGTCGCAGGGCCGGAACCACGGCACCGGGTGCCCGGCCGCCTCCACCTGCTGCACCAGCTCGCGGCTGGCGGCCTCGGCGACGTCGACGAACGCCACCTGGGCGCCCTGCTCCGCGAACGCGCTGACCAGCGCCGCACCGATCCCGGTGCCGCCACCGGTGATGAAAACGCGCCGTCCGCGCAGGCTGGGAAAGATCGCCAGAGTGGCTGTCGTGGCAGTTGCCATGGGGGTTTGTCCTTGATCTATTGCAATTCGGATATGTGAAGAGCGAATTTATTTATTTTTCTATTATCAATGTGCCTTGATACGATCCGCCGCGTCAAGAGCCGTCGTACGACAACCTGTCCGACCGCCGATCTGGCCGCCCACCCTCCGGAGACAACAGACCCCATGGATTCGAAGAAACCGCCCGCTCCGCCGAAGCGGCGCAGCCACGCCTGGTTCGGCAAGCAGGACCGCGACGGCTTCGTGCACCGCAGCTGGCTGAAGAACCAGGGCTATCCGCACGACCTGCTGGACGGCCGCCCGATCATCGGCATCTGCAACACCTGGAGCGAGCTGACGCCCTGCAACGGGCACTTCCGCGAGCTCGCCGAGTTCGTCAAGCGCGGCGTCTACGAGGCCGGCGGCTTCCCGCTCGAGTTCCCGGTGATGTCGCTCGGCGAGACGCAGCTGCGGCCGACCGCGATGCTGTTCCRCAACCTGGCGAGCATGGACGTCGAGGAATCGATCCGCGGCAACCCGATCGACGGCGTCGTGCTGCTGATGGGCTGCGACAAGACCACGCCGTCGCTGCTGATGGGCGCGGCCAGCTGCGACCTGCCGACCATCGGCCTGTCGGGCGGGCCGATGCTGAACGGCAAGTTCCGCGGCAAGGACATCGGCTCGGGCACCGGCGTGTGGCAGATGAGCGAGATGGTGCGTGCCGGCGAGATGACGATGGACGAGTTCACCGCCGCCGAATCGTGCATGCACCGCTCCAAGGGCAGCTGCATGACGATGGGCACCGCCTCCACGATGGCCAGCATGGTCGAGGCACTGGGCATGTCGCTGCCCGAGAACGCCGCGATTCCGGCGGCCGACACGCGCCGCAACCGGCTCGCGCAGCTGACCGGCCGGCGCATCGTCGAGATGGTCAAGGAAGACCTGCGCATGTCGAAGATCCTGACGCGCGAGGCCTTCGAGAACGCGATCCGCACCAATGCCGCGATCGGCGGCTCGACCAATGCGGTGATCCACCTGATCGCGGTGGCCGGGCGCATGGGCGTCAAGCTCGACCTCGACGACTGGGACAAGCTCGGTGCCGACGTGCCCTGCCTCGTGAACCTGCAGCCCTCCGGCAAGTTCCTGATGGAGGACTTCTACTACGCCGGCGGCCTGCCGGCGGTGCTGACGCAGATCACCGACAAGCTGCACACCGGCGCGCTGACCGCCAACGGCAAGACGCTGGGCGAGAACATCGCGAACATCCCCTGCTACAACCGCGAGGTCATCAAGACGCCCGAGGAGCCGTTCATGGCCTCGGCCGGCATCGCGGTGGTGCGTGGCAACCTGGCGCCGAACGGCGCGGTGATCAAGCCGTCGGCCGCGTCGGCGCACCTGCTGAAGCACCGCGGCCGTGCCGTGGTGTTCGAGAACATCGAGGAGTTCCACGCCCGCATCGACGATCCCGAGCTGGACATCGATGAGAACTGCGTGATGGTGCTGAAGAACTGCGGCCCGAAGGGCTACCCCGGCATGGCCGAGGTCGGCAACATGCCGCTGCCGCCGAAGGTGCTGCAGAAGGGCATCACCGACATGGTCCGCATCTCCGATGCGCGCATGAGCGGCACCGCCTACGGCACCGTCGTGCTGCACACCTCGCCGGAAGCGGCCGCCGGTGGGCCGCTGGCGCTGGTGCGCGACGGCGACATGATCGAGCTCGACGTGCATGCGCGCCGGCTGCACCTGGAGGTGTCCGACGAGGAACTGGCGGCGCGGCGCGCACAATGGCAGCCGCCCGAAGCGCCGAAGCGCGGCTGGTACAAGCTGTACGTCGACCACGTGCAGCAGGCCCACCTGGGTGCCGACCTCGACTTCCTGGTCGGTGGCAGCGGGGCCGAGGTGCCGCGCGACTCTCACTGACCGTTGTTGAAAGCCGCATGACCGCCACCGCCCCGAAGCTGCTGTCCGAACCCCGCGTGCTGTGGCCGGCGGGCGCCACGCTCGGCGAAGGCACGCTGTGGTCGGTGCGGCGGCAGTCGCTGTACTGGGTCGACATCCTCGGGCGCACGCTGTACCGCTACCACCCGGCCACCGACGCCCGCGAGAGCTGGCCGTTCGACGAGGAGATCTCGGCCGTGGCCGAGCGGGCCGGCGCGCCGGGGCTGCTCGTCACCTTGCGCAGCGGCTTCGCGTTCTTCGACACCGACAGCGGCGCGCTCCAGAAGCTGCACGACCCCGAGGCGCACCTGCCGGGCAACCGCTTCAACGACGGCAAGTGCGATGCGCAGGGCCGCTTCTGGGGCGGCACGATGGACTTCGGCTGCACCGAGCCGACCGGCTCGCTGTACCGCTTCGATGCGAAGCAGCAGTGCCGCCAGATGTTCGATGCGCATTTCGCGGTGACCAACGGGCCGACCTGGTCGCTCGACGGACGCACGCTGTACTTCAACGAGACGGCGCAGCAGCGCATCCATGCGTTCGACTTCGACGCCGCCAGCGGCGAGATCTCGAACCCGCGGCCGTGGCTGCGCTTCGCGAAGGGCGACGGCCACCCGGACGGCATGACGACCGATGCGGCCG
Source organism: Rhizobacter sp. P3_B12 (assembly GCF_056402895.1). NCBI lineage: Bacteria > Pseudomonadati > Pseudomonadota > Betaproteobacteria > Burkholderiales > Sphaerotilaceae > Rhizobacter > Rhizobacter sp. P3_B12. The sequence goes on from NZ_JBFUGN010000051.1 coordinate 13,734, forward strand.
GCCGCTTGTGGATCGCACGCTGGGGGGCCGGCTGCGTCAGCTGCCACGACCCGGTCAGCGGCGAGGAGCTGGCGCGCGTGACGCTGCCGACCAGCCACATCACGAACGTCGCGTTCGGCGGGCCGGACCTGCGCACGCTGTTCATCACGAGCGCGCGCTTTGAATTGACTGAGGAACAGCTGGCGGCGCAGCCGCTGGCCGGCGCCTTGTTCTCGGTGGATGTCGACAGCCCGGGACGGGCCGCAACCGCCTTCGCCGGCTGAGCCCTACTTCCCGAAGCTCATTTGCCGAAGAAGTGCTGGAAGATTTCCGGCTCGTCGACCTCGCGCATCGACAACCCGTCGAGCGGTTCGCGGAAGGGCTTCGGCGGCGCGATGGTTTCCATCAGGCTGGCCGGCATCGTGTTCTTCCAGGCAGCCCCGCCCTCATGCTCCTCGCCGGTGCGCCGCACGGCCAGCTTCGGCATCTCTTCCCATTCGATGGCGTCGTTGGACGGCAGCGCACGGAACTGGATGGTCGGGCTTTGCGGGGCGGTCGAGCGGTTCATGATGGCGGCGGGGTGTCAGACAGGTTGTTGGCTGGAATGAAGCGTAACCGCCCGCCCGCGGCGAGATGCCAGCGATAAGCGGTGGCAACGCCCGCCATTTTTCAGCCACGACGCCCAGGCCAGCAGCCCGAACGACAGGATCAGGCCCTTGTGGGCGCGCCGGGGGACCAGGTCGATCTGCATGGCGACGGATCTTCCGCGGGCAGCGCTCGCGCCAATCGGTCGAAACGGGTGCGTTCGGCCTTTGGCTGTGTCGGTTTGTGACGCCTGTCGGCTGGGACAGAATCGCGCGAGCCGCGCCGATCGCGCGGACCGGGAGAACCCATGACCCTCGCAGAGCGCGTCATCATCGCGCTGGACGTCGACCATGCCGAGGCTGCACGCCGGCTGGTCGCGCAACTGGGCGATACCGCCCTCGCCTACAAGATCGGCCTGCAGCTGCTGACGGCCGACGGCCCGGCGCTGGCGCGCGAGCTGGCCACGGCCGGCAAGCAGGTGTTCCTGGACCTGAAGCTGCTGGAGATCCCGAACTCGGTGGCCGGTGCGGTGGCGGCGGCCGGCGCGCTCGGCGCCACGCTGGTGACGGTGCATGCCTCGGGCGGCTCGGCGGTGCTGCGCGCGGCGGTCGACGCGGCGCGGCCGTTTCCGCAACTGCGGGTGCTGGCGCTGACGGTGATCACCAGCCTGCGCGACGCGGACCTGCCCGAGCTCGGCCTCGCGCCGGACGTCGAGGCCCAGGTGCTGCGGCTGGCCCGGCTCGCGGCCGCGGCGGGCTGCCACGGGGTCGTCGCGTCCGCCCACGAG
>NZ_JBFUGN010000052.1:0-14966 GCF_056402895.1 Rhizobacter sp. P3_B12
ATGCGGCGGTGCCGGCGGCGCGGCCGTCGTCGTTCGGCAGTGGTGGCGGCGGAGGCAGCTTCGCGCCGCAGTCGATGCGCCCGCAGGTGCAGGGTGCACTCGGGCTGCAGCAGGTGGCGACGCTGTGGGGCGGTGGCGGATCGGCACCGGCCGCGCGCCCTGCGGCGCCGCCCGCAGTGCCAGCCGCCGCGGCGCCGGCCCTCGATTTCCAGCGCGACGAATGGCCGCTCGGCCGTGCCGTCGCGCAGATCGGCGGCGTCTTCGTGCTGGCCGAGAACAGCCACGGCCTGGTGGTCGTCGACATGCATGCGGCGCACGAACGCATCGTCTACGAGCGCCTGAAGGCCAGCCTCGGCAGCGCGGCGATCGAGAGCCAGCCGCTGCTGATCCCGGCCACCTTCGCCGCCACCGCGCAGGAGATCGCGACCGCGCAGGCGCAGGCCGACAACCTGCGCACGCTGGGGCTGGATGTCTCGGCGCTGTCGGCCACGACGCTGGCGGTGCGTTCGCAGCCGGCGGCGCTCGTCGGCGGCGACGTGGTCGAGCTCGCGCGCAGCGTGCTGGCCGAGTTGTCGCAGTACGACGCCAGCAGCGTGATCCAGCGCGCGCAGGACGAGCTGCTGTCGACGATGGCCTGCCACGGCGCGGTGCGTGCGAACCGGCAGCTGACGATCGACGAGATGAATGCGCTGCTGCGCGACATGGAGCGCACCGAGCGCTCCGACCAGTGCAACCACGGCCGGCCGACCTGGCGGCAGATCACGATGAAGGAGCTGGACGCCCTCTTCTGGCGGGGCCGCTGAGCATGGACCACAGTTTCCTGTCGGCCTTCGTCCTGCTGCTGCTGGTGCTCGACCCGCTGGGCAGCCTGCCGATCTTCATCCCGATCATGCGCGAGGTGCCGAAGCACCGGCGGCGCTGGGTCGCGATGCGCGAGGTGGGCATCGCGTTCGGCGTGCTGTTCTTCTTCATGTTCTTCGGCAACGGCTTCCTGCGGGTGATGCACCTGTCGGAGCGTTCGCTCGAAGTGGCCGGCGGCGTGATCCTGCTGATGGTCGCGATCCGGATGATCTTCAGCCACGAAGGCGGCGTGTACGGCACGACCGAGGGCCGCGAGCCGCTGATTTTCCCGCTCGCGGTGCCGCTGCTGGCGGGGCCGTCGGCGATGGCGACGGTGCTGCTGCTGGCCTCGCGCCAGCCGGATCGCCTGCTCGACTGGGTGGCAGCGCTGACGGCCGCGATGGCGGTGTCGGGCGTGGTGCTGGTGCTGTGCGACCGCATCCGCCGGCTGCTGGGCGACTCGGTCGTCTCGGCGATCGAGAAACTGATGGGGCTGGTGCTGACGGCGATCGCCGTCGAGATGGTGCTGGCCGGCCTGAAGCGCTACTTCCTCGGCTGAAAGCAAAAACGGCCTGTCTTTCGACAGGCCGTTTCGCTGCTGGGCGCGGCTCGCGCCGCGCTCAGGAGATCAGAAGTTGTGGCGGATGCCCACTGCGAAGGAGCTGAAATCCAGACCCTTGGTGGTGGCGCCGTTCGGGAAGTACGTGGCTTGCGGCTTGTTGTCGACCTTCGTGTAGAAGGTGTAGACCTTGGTGCGCTTGCTCAGGTTGTAGTTGTACGCCACGGTGGCTTGCTTGGCGTCGGTGTCGGCAATGCCGTCGACCTTGCCGGCCAGGCCGAAGTTCAGGTGGAACTCCGAAGCGCCCATGGCGTACATGCCCGACAGGCGGACCGTGTTGATCTTGCCGTCGCCGGCGTAGCTGCTGTCCAGCATCGCGCGCTGGTAGTAGCCGCCGAACGTGAAGGCGCCGACCGTGTACAGCGCGCGGATGGCGAACTGCTTGTCGTCGGCATTCTTCGAGAAGCCGGCGCCCAGTGCCAGGTCACCGACCGAGTAGTTGGCAGCGAAGTCATAGGCCTTCTCGGCGCCCGTAGCGCCTTCCGGTGCCGACACGGCCGCTTCCAGCGACAGGTTCTTCACGAACTCGGGCGCGCGGTAGGCGACCTTGTTCGTGTCGCGCATGACGTAGTTGTACAGCTTGTCTTCCGACGTGCCGGTGTCATGGTTGTGCATGCTCACGTAGTCGGCCGTCGCGTAGTACGACTCGCTCGTGAAATTGCCCAGGCGGATCGTGCCCAGCGTGGCGCTCTGCAGGAACACTTCCGATTGACGGCCCCAGAACGAAGCGGCGGCGACGCCGGTGTCGGAGTTGAAGCCATGTTCCAGCTGGAAGCCGGCCTTCAGGCCGCCGCCCAGGTCCTCGACGCCCTTGAAGCCGATACGCGATGCATTGTTCTGCAGCACGGTCTTCTTGGCGTCGCCGGTCTTCTGGTTTTCGATCGAGTCGTTCAGGCGGCCGTAGATGGTGACGCTGCTTTGTGCGAACGAGGCGCCGGCGGCAACGGTGGCCACGGCGGCGACGATGAGGGAGCGTTTCATGGATGCTTTTCCTTGGGGTTGGGGATGGCGTGTATCTGCTGCACCCATTGCTTTTGTCTTGAAGGTGCAAGACGCAAATGTTATGCGGCGGAAGCTTCGATATGGAAAACCGAAGGCTCGAACACGCGAAACGCCGCCCGAAACGTTGTCATCAAACGACATTGACGCGCGGCCGAAGCCGCAGCGCTCAGCGCCCGCGCAAGTGCGCGGGGGCTTCGAGGCGCTTGGCCAGCATCGAGAGCAGCAAGGTCAGCACGAGGTACAGCGCCGAAATCGCGAGGTAGGGCTCCCAGTAGCGCGAATAGGTGCCGGCCACGGTGCGTGCGGCCAGTGCCAGCTCGGCCAGGCCGATCGCCGACACCAGCGACGAGTCCTTGATGAGCGTGATGCCCTCGTTGACCAGCGCCGGCATCATGCGGCGGAAGGCCTGCGGCAGCACGATGAAGCGCATCGCCTGCGGGTGCGTGAGGCCCAGGCTGTAGGCGGCCTGGGTCTGCCCGAGGTGGATGCTCTGGATGCCGGCGCGGAAGATCTCGGAGATGTAGGCGCCGGCGTTCAGTGTCAGCGCGAGCGCGCCGGAGAAGAACGCGCCGTGGTTCTGGCGGAACTCGCGCGCCGCCTCGCCGCTCAGCAGCAGCCCGCCGTCCGGGTGGATCAGCGCCGGCATCAGCGCGAAGTGCACCAGCAAGATCTGCACGAACAGCGGCGTGCCGCGGAAGAAGGTCACGTACGCCAGCGTGAGCGAGCGCAGCCCGGCCAGGAACCAGCGCGCCGGTGCCGACTTCGGCGGCGGCGCGTCGCGCGAACTGCTGACCAGCCCGAGGGCGACGCCGAGCAGCAGCCCGGCGCCGATCGCGATCAGCGTCAGCAGGATCGTCGTCCACAGGCCCGACAGGAAGAGCGGCCCGTAGCCGGCCAGAATGCCCCAGCGCAAATCCATGACCGGCTCGGCGCGGGTTTACTTCGAGGCAGCCGAAGCGGCCGGCGCGGCCGCAGCCGCAGCGCCGAAGTACTTCGTGTAGATCTGGGCGTAGGTGCCGTCGGCCTTGATGTCGGCCAGGCCCTTGTTCAGCTTGCCGAGCAGCTCGGCGTTGCCCTTCTTGACCGCGATGCCGTACTGCTCGGGCGCGAAGGCCTTGTCGGCGACCGTCTTGAACTTGCTGTCGGCGTTGTTGGCGACGTAGTTGATGACCACGCCGTTGTCGGCCACGACCGCATCGACGCCGCCGGCTTCCAGCTCCTTCAGCGCGAGCGGGGTCGACTCGAAGCGCTTGATGTTGGTGCTGGTCTTGCCCTGCAGCTTGCTGACGACCTCGTCGCCGGTGGTGCCGGTCTGCACGCCGACCTTCAGCTTCTTCAGGTCGTCGAACTTCGAGATCTTCGAGGTCTTCTTGACGGCGATCAGCTGCTGCGCGTCGAAGTACGGGCCGGCGAAATCCATCGTCTGCTTGCGCTCGTCGGTGATCGTGATGGCCGAGACCAGCAGGTCGCGGTCGCCCTGGCCGAGCGTGTTGAAGATGCCTTCCCACGGCGTGTTGGTGAACTTCACCTCGATGCCGGCCTGCTTCGCGATGGCGGTGACGACGTCGATGTCGAAGCCGACGATCTCGCCCTTCTCGTTCTGCGATTCGAACGGTGCGTAGGCCGCGTCGGTGCCGACGACGTAGACCTTGGCGGGCGCCGGGGCCGGTGCGGAAGCGACGGCGGCCGGCGCCGAGGCGGCCGGTGCGGCGGCGGTGGGCTCCTGCTTGCTGCAGGCAGCGAGCAGCAGGCCGGCGACGGCCAGGCCGGCCGTTTGCAGGAAGCGACGGGTGTTCAATGCTGTCATGGATACCCCTGGGGTGGTCTGTTGTGTGAGAACGGGATGGTTGGGTCCGCGAGCTAGCAAGTCGCGGGCCGCTGCAGTGTAAGCCTGCCGAAACCGGTTTCCGCCCGCGGTCGATCCGGGTTCCCGGCGGACGGTGCGGCCCGTGGATACGGGGTGTCGCGCGGCGCGGCGCGATGCTACAAACGGCCTCGACCCCGGAACGTTCCCCATGAATTCCCCTCCTGCTGCGCGCATTCCGCAGCACCTGCCCGCGCTCGACGGCGTGCGCGGCCTGGCCATCGTGCTGGTGCTGTGCCACAACTTCCAGATCCTCGAAGGGCCGTCCGGCCTGGTCGGCCGCGTGTTCGAACTCGCGTTCGACCTGGGCTGGGTCGGCGTGCAGCTGTTCTTCGTGCTGAGCGGTTTCCTGATCACGCGCATCCTGCTGCAGACCCAGGACGCGCCGAACTATTACTCCGCCTTCTTCGGGCGGCGGCTGCTGCGGATCTTCCCGCTGTACTACGCGACGCTGGCGGTGGCCTTCATCGTGCTGCCGGCGCTGGGCGCGATGCCGGCGCGCTGGGAGGTCGACCGGCCGCAGCAGGCGTGGCTGTGGCTGTACCTGTCGAACTGGTCGGGCCCCTACGGTGGCGCGACGCATGCGTTCCCGCATTTCTGGTCGCTTGCGGTGGAGGAGCAGTTCTACTTGTTGTGGCCCTTGCTGGTGCACCGGCGCTCGGCTGCGCAGGTGCTGCGCTGGTGCGGTGCGATCGCGGTGGCGATCCTCGGCGTGCGCATCGGCATGCTGGCGGCCGGGCTGGGGCCGGACCCGGTGTACTCGTTCACCGTGACGCGGCTGGATGCGCTGGCGATCGGTGGCGCGGCGGCGGCGTGGCTGCAACTGCCGGGCGCGCCGGCGCGGGCGATCGCGTTGCGGCAGCGGTTGATCGTCGGCGCGCTGGTGCTGGCGGCGATCGGCTTCGTCGTGACGCATGGCTATCCGCGCACCTCGGTGCTCGGGCAGACGCTCGGCTACAGCGTGCTGGCGGTGGTCTTCGCGCTCGGCGTGGTCGCTGCGGCCGCGGGGGATGCCGTGGCGGCGAACGGCTGGGTCGGCTGGTTGCGTGCTGCGCCGCTGCGCATGCTGGGCCGCTACAGCTATGCGATGTACATCTTCCACAAGCCGCTGCACGACCTGGCCGGCAAGCCGCTGCTGCAGTCGCTCGGGCTGTACGAGCATGCGAGCCCGGCGCTGGCGCTGGGCTACATCGTGGCTGGCACGCTGGTCACGCTCGCGCTCGCGATGGCGTCGTACCACCTGTTCGAGAAGCACTTCCTCGGGTTGAAGCGGTGGTTCGTGGCGGAGCCGGCGGTGGTCACGGCTGGCTCAGGTACGCCAGCTCCTCTGCGCTGAACCCCGCCGCTTCGCGTGCCTCGCGGTTGAACGGCGGCCGCAGCCGCGGTGCCTCGTACTGGCGCGCCAGCACCGCGTAGTGCGCGATCGGGTCGAGCCCGTCGCGCCGGCACAGCCAGCGGTACCAGTGGTTGCCGATCGCGACGTGGCCGATCTCGTCGCGCAGTATCACGTCGAGGATCTCGACCGTGCGCGCGTCGCCGGCCTTGCGGAACTTGGCCTGCAGCGGCGGCGTCGCATCCAGCCCGCGCGCCTCCAGCGTGCGCGGCACCAGCGCCATGCGTGCAACCACGTCACCGGCGGTGCGCTGCGTCATCAGCCACAGGCCGTCGTGCGCATCGAAATCGCCGTAGTCGTGGCCGCCGCTGCGCAGGTGTTCGCGCAGCAGCGAGAAATGCAGCGCCTCCTCGCTCGCCACCCGCAGCCAGTCGGCATAGAAGGCCACCGGCATGCCGGCGAAGCGGAACGCCGCATCGAGCGCCAGGTTGATCGCGTTGAACTCGATGTGCGCGATCGCGTGCAGCAGCGACGCACGCCCCTCGGGCGTGAAGGCCGAGCGCATCGCCACCTCCTTCGGGGGCACGAGGCGAGGGCGGTCGGGCCGGCCGGGCAGCTGCGTGGGCACCGCGATGGCTTCGTCGGGATCGATCAACGCGGCATCGAGCTGCTCGAAGAGCGCCCGCGCCGCGGCCGCCTTCTCGGTGGGGTCTCGGAGGCTCAAGACCTCCAGGGCGCGCTGTCGCGGGTTCATCCCTAGAATCATAGGCTGTGCATTTCGGGCGATCGCCATGGCCGTCTACCAACTGGGGGAGCTGTCTCCCGACATCGCCGCGTCGGCCTGGGTGGCCGACAGCGCCCGCGTGATCGGCAACGTCAGCCTGGGCGACGACGCGAGCGTCTGGTTCGGCGTCGTGATCCGCGGCGACACCGAGCGCATCGCGATCGGCCGCGGCAGCAACATCCAGGACAACAGCGTGGTGCATGCCGATGCCGGCTTTCCGGTGTCGGTCGGCGAGGGCGTGACGGTCGGCCACCAGGCCATGCTGCACGGCTGCACGATCGGCGATCATTCGCTGATCGGCATCCAGGCCGTCGTGCTGAACGGCGCGAAGATCGGCCGCCATTGCCTGGTGGGCGCCGGCGCGCTGGTCACCGAGGGCCAGAGTTTCCCGGACGGCTCGCTGATCCTCGGCACGCCGGCGCGCGTGGTGCGCCAGCTGTCGCCCGAACAGATGCAGGGGCTCGAGAAGAGCGCCGCCCACTATGTCGAGAACGCCCGCCGCTACCAAGCCGGGCTGAAAGAAATCAGCTGATGAGCGAATTGCACAAATTCCTGTTCGAAGGCCTGCCGGTGCGCGGCATGCTGGTGCGCCTGACCGATTCCTGGGTCGAGATCCTGCGCCGGCGCAGCACGGCATCCGATGCGTTCCCGCCCGCGGTGCGCGCGCTGCTCGGCGAGATGTCGGCCGCGGCGGTGCTGATGCAGTCGAACATCAAGTTCGAAGGCTCGCTCGTGATGCAGATCTTCGGCGAGGGGCCGGTCAAGCTGGCGGTGGCCGAGGTGCAGTCCGACCTTGCGTTCCGCGTCACCGCGAAGGTGGTCGGCGAGGTGGCGCCCGACGCGCGCCTGGCCGCGATGGTCAACGCCGGTGGCAAGGGCCGTTGCGCGATCACGCTCGACCCGAAGCCGCGCGGCCCGGGGCAGCAGCCGTACCAGGGCGTGGTCGCGCTGCACGGCGACAGCGGCGAGCCGCTGCAGAAGCTGGCCGACGTGCTGGAGCACTACATGCTGCAGTCCGAGCAGCTCGACACGCGGCTGATCCTCGCGGCCAACGACGAGGTGGCCGCCGGCCTGCTGATCCAGCGCCTGCCGATCGAGGGCGAGGGCAACCTCGCCGGCCGCCGCAACGAAGACGAGATCGGCCTGAACGAGGCCTACAACCGCATTTCGCACCTGGCCTCGACGCTCACCGCCGACGAGTTGCTGACGCTCGATGCCGACACCGTGCTGCGCCGGCTGTTCTGGGAAGAGACCGTGCGCCGCTTCCCGCCGATGACCGGCGAGCTCGGGCCGCATTTCGCGTGCACCTGCTCGCGCGAGCGCGTCGGTGCGATGCTGAAGGGGCTGGGCCGCGAGGAGGTCGACGGGGTGGTCGCCGAGCAGGGCCGGGTCGAGGTGGGCTGCGACTTCTGCGGCATCAAGTACCACTTCGACGCGGTCGATGTCGGCGAGCTGTTCACGCTGCCCCGCGACCAGCCGCCCGGCAGCACGACGCTGAACTGAACAAAGGACGCCACGATGCTCTACGCCAGCCTGAAAGCGCTGCACTTCCTGTCGGTGATCATCTGGCTCGGCGGCATGTTCTTCACGCTGTTCTGCCTGCGGCCGGGCGCGGCGCAGCTGCCGCCGGCCGAGCGCGTGCCGCTGATGCAGTCGGTGCTGCAACGCTTCTTCGGCATCGTGCTGTGGGTGGCGCTCGTCACCGTGCTGAGCGGCGGCTGGATGGTGGGGCGCGTTGCGTCGACCACCAAGGCGACCGGCGGGCCGTTCAACATGCCGCTCGAATGGAGCGTGATGGCCGGGCTCGGGCTGCTGATGGTCGCGATCTTCGGCCACATCCGCTTCGCGCTGTTCAAGCGCGTGCAGCGCGCGAGCGCCGCGCAGGACTGGGCGGCCGGTGGCGCTGCGTTGAAGGCGATTCGCGACTGGGTGGCGGTGAACCTGACGATCGGCGTCGTGATCGTGGTCGTCGTGATCGCCGGGACGATGACCTGAACCCGGCGGCGTGTCAGCGCGGCAGCAGGTGTCGCTCGCACTCCGCATCGCCGCAGCGCTCGCACAGCCATTGCCAGCGCGGGTTCGCGCGGGCCTCGTCGAGCACCGACGGTTCCAGCAGCGCATGCCGCACCGCCAGCAGCGCGTGCGACAGCCGCGCCGGCCCGGTGCCGGCCACCACCGAATAGCCGAGCCCGCCGCGCGCCAGCGCCGCGCGCACCAGCGCGGTGACCGGCTCGCGCACCTGGGGTCCGTCGCGCTGCAGGCCGTCGGCCTGCCACGGGATGTCGAGCGCCGTCAGCAACGTCAGCGCGCAGCGGCGCTGGGCCTCGATCGCGCTGTCGTACAGGCTGCGATCGCCGAACACCTGCTCGCTGTAGACCGCGATCATCAAGGCCGTGGTGTCGGCGATCACGATGTCGTGCGTCGCGGCGGCCGCGGCGATGCGGCGCGACTGCTCCTGCGCGATGCCGGCCTGCTCGTCGATGCGCGGCGTGCGCGCATGGCGGTCGCAGAACTCGCGCAGGTATTCGCCGACGAGGGCGACCGAGCGCCCGTCACGCTGCAGGGCCGCCTGCAACTCGCCGGCGAGCGTCGTCTTGCCGGTGCTCTCGGCCCCGACGATCGCAATGACGTGGCTTGCGCGGCTCACCCGGCCTGCTCCACCCGGCGCCACGCGCGCCAGCCGGCGAACGACATGCCGACGAAGATGACGTACAGCACCACCGTCAGCCACAGCCCCTTGTACGCGAACAGCCCGATGCTGACGGTGTTGACCACCACCCACATCGGCCAGTTCTCGACGTACTTGCGGCCGAGCAGCCACTGCCCGACCACGCTCGCGGCCGTGGGAAAGGCATCCCACCAGGGCACGTCGGTGTCGGTGAAGCGCTTCAGGAACCAGCCGAGCGCCGGCCACAGCGCGAACGTCGCGACGACCACGGCCAGCCGGCCGCGCGGGCCCAGCGAACGCACCCGCAGCGCACGCCCATCGCCCTGCGTGCCGCGCAGCCATTGCCACCAGCCCCAGCCGGCGACCAGCGCGAAGAACACCTGCAGGCTCGCATCGCCGTAGAGCTTGCTGTCCCGGAACAGCGCGACGTAGAGCAGCGAGCTGACGATCGCCAGCGGCCAGCCGAGCGGGTTGACGCGCATGTTGCAGACGACCATCGCGATCGCCAGCACGAAGGCGATCACCTCGACCCAGGTGACGGGYGAGCCCCACAGCGTGAAGGCCGCAGCGAACAGCGGCTGCAGCGCTTGCAGCAGGGCATCCATCACGAGATCGGGATCAGCGCTTGGCCGTCGACACCTGGACGTAGATCTCGTCCGGCTTGACCATGCCGAGCTCGAAGCGCGCCTTCTCCTCGACCATCTCGAGGCCTTCCTTCAGGTCGCTGACCTCGGCGACCAGGCGCTCGTTGCGCGCGCGCGCCGCGTCGTTCTCGCCCTTCTTCTGGTCGAGCTTCGCCTGCAGCTCCATCACGCGCGGCACGCCGCCCTTGCCGAACCACAGTTCGACATGGACGAGGGCCAGCAGCGCGATGAGGCCGAGGGTGACGAGGCGCACGGGCCCGGATCAGCGCAGGTTGTAGAAGGCGGCGCGGCCGGGGTAGCTGGCCACGTCACCCAGGTCTTCTTCGATGCGCAGCAGCTGGTTGTACTTCGCCATGCGGTCCGAGCGGCTCAGCGAGCCGGTCTTGATCTGGCCGGMGTTGGTGSCGACSGCGAKGTCGGCGATCGTCGAGTCTTCGGTCTCGCCCGAGCGGTGGCTGATCACCGCGGTGTAGTTGGCGCGCTTGGCCATCTCGATCGCCGCGAAGGTCTCGGTCAGCGTGCCGATCTGGTTGATCTTGATCAGGATCGAGTTCGCGATGCGCTTGTCGATGCCTTCCTTCAGGATCTTCGTGTTGGTGACGAACAGGTCGTCGCCGACCAGCTGCACCTTGTGGGTCAGGCGCTCGGTGAGGTGCTTCCAGCCGTCCCAGTCGCCTTCGGCCATGCCGTCTTCGATGCTGATGATCGGGTACTTGTCGACCCAGGTCGCGAGGATGTCGGTCCACTCCGGCGCGCTCAACGTCAGGCCTTCGGCGCTCAGCACGTACTTGCCGTCCTTGTGGAACTCGCTGGCCGCGCAGTCGAGGCCGAGCGCGATCTGCTCGCCGGCGGTGAAACCGGCCTTGTCGATCGCCTGCAGGATCAGCTGGATCGCCGCCTCGTGGCTCGCGACGCTCGGCGCGAAGCCGCCTTCGTCGCCGACCGCGGTGCTCATGCCCTTGTCGTTGATGATCTTCTTCAGCGCGTGGAACACCTCGGCGCCGTAGCGCATCGCCTCGCGGAAGCTCGGGGCGCCCACCGGGATGATCATCAGCTCCTGCAGGTCGAGGCTGTTGTTCGCGTGCGCGCCGCCGTTGATGACGTTCATCATCGGCACCGGCATCTGCATCGCGCCCGAGCCGCCGAAGTAGCGGTACAGCGGCAGGCCGCTCTCTTCGGCCGCGGCACGCGCCACCGCCATCGAGACGGCCAGCGTCGCGTTGGCGCCCAGGCGGCTCTTGTTCTCGGTGCCGTCCAGGTCGATCAGCGTGCGGTCGAGGAAGGCCTGCTCCGAGGCGTCGAGGCCGAGCACGGCCTCGCTGATCTCGGTGTTCACATGCTCGACGGCCTTCAGCACGCCCTTGCCGAGGTAGCGGTTCTTGTCGCCGTCGCGCAGCTCGATCGCCTCGCGCGAGCCGGTGGAGGCGCCCGAGGGCACCGCGGCGCGGCCCATCACGCCGGATTCCAGCAGCACGTCGCATTCGACGGTCGGGTTGCCGCGGCTGTCGAGGATCTCGCGGCCGACGATGTCAACAATGGCACTCATTCAATCTTCCTTCAGGTTTTTTTCGACTACTGCTAGGGTGATTCTGGCGGTCAGTTGAAATCGGCTTCGAGGAAGCCGTTCTTCTTCGTGATGCGGTCGAGTTCCACCAAGGTGGTCAGCAACTCCTTCATGCGCTTCAGCGGCACCGCGTTCGGGCCGTCGCTCAAGGCCTCGGCCGGGTTCGGGTGCGTCTCCATGAAGACGCCCGCCACGCCGACCGCGATGGCCGCGCGCGCCAGCACCGGCACGAACTCGCGCTGGCCGCCGGAGCTCGTGCCCTGGCCGCCGGGCAGCTGCACCGAGTGGGTCGCGTCGAACACCACCGGGGCCTTCGTCTCGCGCATGATGGCCAGCGAGCGCATGTCGCTGACGAGGTTGTTGTAGCCGAAGCTCGCGCCGCGCTCGCAGGCCATGAAGCTGTCTTCCGGCAGGCCTTTTTCGCGCGCGGCGGCACGGGCCTTGTCGATGACGTTCTTCATGTCGCCGGGCGCGAGGAACTGGCCCTTCTTGATGTTGACCGGCTTGCCCGATTGCGCGACGGCGCGGATGAAATCGGTCTGGCGGCACAGGAAGGCCGGCGTCTGCAGCACGTCGACGATCGACGCCACGTGCTCGATCTCCTCGGTGCTGTGCACGTCGGTCAGCACCGGCACGCCGATCTCGCGCTTGACCTTGGCGAGGATCTCCAGCCCGCGCTCCATGCCGGGGCCGCGGAACGAGGTGCCCGACGAGCGGTTCGCCTTGTCGTAGCTCGACTTGAAGATGAACGGGATGCCGAGCGCGGCCGTCATTTCCTTCAGCTGGCCGGCGACGTCGAGCTGCAACTGCTCGGTCTCGACGACGCAGGGGCCGGCGATCAGGAAGAAGGGCTTGTCGAGGCCGGCGTCGAATCCACAGAGCTTCATGCCGCGGCCTTCTCGGGTTGCGGCTGCTCGCTGCGCGCGGTCTGGTGCGCGAGCGCGGCCTGGATGTAGGAGCGGAACAGCGGGTGGCCTTCCCACGGCGTCGACTTGAACTCCGGGTGGAACTGCACGCCCATGAACCACGGGTGCACCGCGCGCGGCAGCTCGACGATCTCGGTGAGCTTCTCGCGCTGCGTCAGCGCCGAGATCACGAGACCGGCCTCGCGCAGCTGGTCGAGGTAGTTGACGTTGGCCTCGTAGCGGTGGCGGTGGCGCTCGTTGACCACGTCGCCATAGATCTCGTGCGCGAGCGTGCCGGGCATCACGTCGGAGCTCTGCGCGCCCAGGCGCATCGTGCCGCCAAGGTCGGAGTTCGCGTTGCGCGTCTGGATCGAGCCGTCGGCGTCCTGCCACTCGTCGATCAGCGCGATCACCGGGTTCGGCGTGTCGGGTTCGAACTCGGTGCTGTTGGCGTTGGCGAGGCCGGCCTTGTGGCGCGCGATCTCGATCGTGGCGACCTGCATGCCCAGGCAGATGCCGAGGTAGGGCAGCTTGTGCTCGCGGGCGAACTGGGCGGTGAGGATCTTGCCCTCGACGCCGCGCTTGCCGAAGCCGCCGGGCACCAGGATCGCGTCGTAGCGCGCGAGCTGGTTCACGTTGTCGGTGGTCAGCGTCTCGGAATCGACGTACTCGATGTTGACGCGGGCGTGGTTGTGGATGCCGGCGTGGCGCAGCGCCTCGTTCAGCGACTTGTACGAGTCGGACAGGTCGGTGTACTTGCCGCACATCGCGATCGTGACCTCGCGCTTCGGGTGCTCGACCTCGTCGACCAGCGCATCCCAGCGCTTCAGGTTGGCCGGCGGGGTGTTGATGCGCAGCTTGTCGCAGATCAGGCCGTCGAGGCCCTGCTCGTGCAGCATGCGCGGCACCTTGTAGATGGTGTCGGCATCCCACACCGAGATCACGCCCCATTCGGGGACGTTGGTGAAGAGGGAGATCTTCTCGCGCTCTTCGTCGGGGATGCGACGGTCGGCGCGGCACAGCAGCGCATCGGCCTGGATGCCGATCTCGCGCAGCTTCTGCACGGTGTGCTGGGTCGGCTTGGTCTTCAGCTCGCCGGCGGCGGCGATCCACGGCACGTAGGTCAGGTGCACGAACGCAGTGTTGTTCTGGCCCATGCGCAGGCTCATCTGACGCGCCGCCTCGAGGAAGGGCAGCGATTCGATGTCGCCGACGGTGCCGCCGACCTCGACGATCGCGACGTCGACCGCCTGCTCGGTGCCGAAGGCGGCGCCGCGCTTGATGAATTCCTGGATCTCGTTGGTGACGTGCGGGATCACCTGCACCGTCTTGCCGAGGTAGTCGCCGCGGCGCTCCTTCTCGAGCACGCTCTTGTAGATCTGGCCGGTGGTGAAGTTGTTGGCCTTCTTCATCCGCGTCGTGATGAAGCGCTCGTAGTGGCCGAGGTCCAGGTCGGTCTCGGCGCCGTCGTCGGTGACGAACACTTCGCCGTGCTGGAAGGGGGACATGGTGCCCGGATCGACGTTGAGGTACGGATCCAGCTTGATGAGGGTGACCTTGAGGCCGCGCGATTCGAGAATCGCTGCAAGTGATGCAGCCGCGATGCCCTTGCCCAGCGAGGACACCACACCGCCGGTGACAAAGACGAACTTGGTCATTGCAGGGTCAGCAGGCGCCTTGTCGACGAATGCCGTGGTGGTAAAGCGCGATTATAGGCGCGCAGTTTCGGACGCCGTCTCGAACTCCCCCAGCCAGCGCAGCACCTCGGCCGCCGCTTGCCCCGGCTGCTCGAAGGGGAACAGGTGCGAGCCCTCGATCCACGAGATGCGCCCCTGCGTGAAGCGCTCGGTGGCCTTCATGCCGACCTGGCGCACCTCGGTCGACTGCGTGCCGCCGATGAAGGCCATCGGGCAGCCGGGCGGGCGGCGCACCAGCAGGCGCGGGATGTGGTGCGGCAGCGTGTAGTAGATCTGCGTCTCGATCTCGCGCCGGAAGCTCAGCGAGTGGCCATGGCCGGACGGCTCGATGCCGGCGGCGATGTAGTCGCGCAGCACGCCGGGCGCCCAGCGTGCGAAGGCCGGCTTGGCCGCGAAGTGCGCGAACGCCGCCTCGGCGCTCGGCCAGTGCTGGCGCCGGCGCTTCGAGACGTGGCCGGGCGAGAAGCGCTCGCCGATGCCGGTCGCTTTGGCCACCTGCAGCGTGCGGGCGAGCAGCCCGCCGATCAGCGGCGAATCCATCAGCACCACGCCGCGCGCCAGGTCGGGCCGCTTCGAGGCGGCCAGCACGCTCAGGAAGCCGCCGAGCGAATGCCCGACCAGCCAGACCGGCCCGGCCGCGGCGTGCTGCTCGATGAAGGCGATCAGCTGGTTGCGCAGCAGCGGCCAGTTGTTGGTGACGCGGTAGTGCTCGTCGTGGCCGAGCTTCTCGATCGCATGCACCTCGTGGCCGGCCGCGCGCCAGGCGTCGAACAACTGCCGGTAGGTGCCGGCGGGGAAGCTGTTCGCGTGCGAGAAGACGATGCAGCCCGGGGCGGCCATCATGCGGCGCCCCTCAGATGATCTTCTCTCCGGGGTGCGTGATCTTGCGCATCGGCTCGTAGCGGTCCGACGGCACGCACAGCGGGTGCTCGGCGGCGCTGCCATCCCACTGYGGGTCGTCGATCGACTCGAACACCTGGCGCAGCCGCTGGCCCCAGGTGCTGCGGATCATCGTGAAATAAGGGTTGTGCTCGTCGATGCAGACC
>NZ_JBFUGN010000053.1:0-14947 GCF_056402895.1 Rhizobacter sp. P3_B12
CGCCCAGGCCACCGGCGACCCACCAGGCCGTGCGGCGCGGTGCAGGCGCCGCGGCGCCCGGCGTGGCCGAGGGGTCGAGGGCGAGGGTGGCGGAAGAAGAGCTGTCCATGGCAAATCCTGGTTCAAGAAAAGAGAGAGGTCGCAGACGGAGCGAGCGAAGGCGTGATCATCAACCCAGAAAGCCCAGATTTCGTTTCGAAAAGTTCGCGAGGTTGGGAAAAACCATGTCGAGGTTGGCATCGCTGACGCCGAACCACTTGCCCAGCGTCGCGCCGACCTGGTCGACCGCGATGCCCGGCAGCAGGCTGCCCGAACCCACCTCGTCGTCGTGGTTGATGCCGACCAGCGGGAAGCGGCCGTAGAYGTCGCCGCCCTTGACCGCGCCRCCSWKCACGAAGTGRTGSCCRCCCCAGCCRTGGTCGGTGCCGTCGCCGTTGCTGGTGAAGGTGCGGCCGAAATCCGATGCGGTGAAGAGCGTCACCTGGTCGCGCACGCCCAGCGTGCCGAGCGTCGCGTCGAAGTAGTTGATGGCGTGCGAGATGCGCGCGTACAGGTCGGCATGCGCGCGGTTCTGGTTGTCGTGCGTGTCGAAGCCGCCGATGCTGACGAAGAACACCTGCCGCTTGGTGCCCAGCGCGGTGCGCGCGCCGATGATGCGCGCCACCGTCTGCAGCTGCTGCGCGAGGCCGTTGTTGGCGTTGGCGCGCTGCGCCGGGTTGTAGTACTGCGTCGGCGCGGTGACCGTGGACGCGGTGAAGGCCGACTGGAACGCGGCCTGCGCGTCCATCGAGCGGCGCACGATCACCTGGTGTTCCTTGCCCAGCAGGTTCTGGTTGTCGGCGGTGATGATCGACTTGAAGGCCGTCGTCGCCGCGGCCGAGCCGAACAGCGAGCCGGTCAGGCCGCCGATCGCCGTCGCGCCGTTGTTGGTCACCTGGTACTGGAACACCGAGTTGCCGGCCATGTAGACCGCATTGCCCTGCACCGAGATGTTGGTGAAGGTCGAGCTGCCGTTGTTGCCGGCCAGCAGGTCGCCGAAGCGCCCGCCCCAGCCGACGCGCGCGCCCTCCGGGCCGAGCGCCTGCCACATCGACTGCTGGTCGTTGTGCGAGAACAGCTTGGCCGGGCGCGCCTTCGTGCCCTTCTGGTACTCCRCCTTGGTCAGCGGCGTCACCAGCGGGCCGGCGTTGGCGATGATGCCCAGGCGCCCCTGGTCGAACAAGGCCTTGGTCTCGGTCATGCTCGGGTGCAGCGCGAACTTGCGCGACGCGTTCTCCGGGTTCGCGAGGTTCTTCGAGGCGATCGACAGCACGCCGCCGAGCGCCRCCGGCGAGGCCGCCGCGGCCGTCGCGTCGACCACCGTGCCGACCGGCTTCAGCGCGATCGGGTCCGGTGCGGTCGCGCGCAGCGTGCTGTAGGTCTGCCACGAGGCGTCGTCCCACGGCAGCACCATGTTGGCGGAGTCGTTGCCGCCATACATGAACAGGCAGACGATGGCCTTGTAGTCGCTGGCGGTCTGTGCGACGGCCGCGCCCATCGTGGCCATGTTCAAGGCAAAGGGCAGGCCGGCCGAACCGACGGAGCCCGACAGGATCGTCGCGCGGCGCAGGAATTCGCGGCGGGAGGCTTGGTTGATCGTCATGTCCGCAGTCCTCACTTCTGGGTCAGGTAGTCCGACGAGGCCATCGTCAGGAACACCGCAATGGCCACCCGGTCGCGCGTGGCGGCGTCGATGTCGGTCTGGTTGATGACCTTGCCCGCGGTGTCCTTGCGCACCGGCGGGATCATCCGGCCGTTGACGGCCGACAGCAGCTGCGTGCGCAGTGCGGCCGGCATCTGCCCCGACATCATCAGCAGGTCCAGGCGGTCCAGCAGGACCTCCGGCTTGTCGGCCAGCGCCTGCTCGGCCGAGAAGTCGAGCTGCACGTCGCGCCCGGTGTTGGTCGCGATCCAGCCGCGCAGGTAGTTCAGGTAGCCGGCCACCGACACCTCGTTGGCCAGCTGCAGCTCCGGCGCGACCAGGTCGGCCGCCTCGATGCTGGTGTTCGGCGGCGTGTAGCCCGGGCGGTAGAAGTTGAACACCGTCGGCGAGCGCATCGGGGTCTGGCCCAGCCGGCCGGCCGGGTCGTCGGTGTTGTCGATGCCCTGGAACTTGCCGGTGGTCGATTTCGCGTGGAAGGTGCGCAGCAGGTGGGCCAGCCGCATCACCGGCTCGCGCAGCTTGCCGTAGTCGTTGCGCGCCGTGTCGGCGGTGCGCGCCTCGGGGTCCAGCAGCACCGCGCGGAACACCGCGCCCAGGTCGCCGCGCACGCCGCTGCCGTTGTTGTTGAACGCCGCCGCCACGCGCTCGACGTAGGCCGGGCTCGGGTTGCTGGTCACCATGCGCTGGATGATCTGGCGGCCGAGGAAGGGGCCGACGTTCGGGTGGTTGAACAGCGTGTCCAGCACGACCTTGATGTCGCCCTCGACGTCCGGCTTGTCGGTCGCGGCGATGGTCTTGCCGAGGAACTTCTTCTCGGTGGCCGAGTGGAAATCGGTGTTGCTCGCGTACTTGTTGTAGCCCTGCATCGGCTTCCAGTCGCGGTCGGCGTTCACGTCGCCGCCGAAGAAGCGGGTGCGCGTGCGGTCGGCGGTGTTCGGGCCGGCGTACCAGCTCAGCCCGGTGAACACCTTGGCGAGGCCGGCGATGTCGTCGTGCGTGTAGGTCTCGGGGTTGCCGCTCTTCACCGTGCCATCGGGGTTCAGCTGGTAGAGGCCGATCGAGAACAGCTGCATGATCTCGCGCGCATAGTTCTCGTCCGGCACGCGGCCGGTCTTCGCGTCTTCCTTCTGGTTGCGCAGGCTGGTCAGGTAGGCGCCCATCATCGGGTGCATCGTGATCGCCCCGAGCAGGTCGCGGTAGTTGCCGAACGCATGCTGGCCCAGCACGTCGTAGTAGTCGGCCACGCCGCGCGGCAGGTTGCTCAGGGTCGAATCGACGAACGACACCACGAAGATCTGCGACAGCACGTAGGCCGCGCGCTGGCGCAGCTGGTCGTCGCCGGTGATCGCCTGCGTCCAGTACGACTCCATGAAGTTGCTGGAGGTGACGTTGGTGCCGGCCGCCGCCGCGGCATTCATCGCCGCGGTCATGTAGTCGCGGTGCCGCTTCTGCGGCTTGGCCATCTGCTGCTCGAGCCAGCGCCGGTAGCCGACCTGCGCGAGCTGGTCGATGTCGGCCGCGGTCGGGCCGTAGGTCGCCTGGGTCAGGAAGCGCGCAGCCGCCTCCTTGGTCGGCGGCGGGCCGCTGTCGGCCGCGCTCTCTTCGTCGTTCTTGTTGCCGCCGCACGCGGCCAGCAGGCTGATCAACAGCGCACCGGCCCACAGGCGGGAGGTCTTGCGGATGGCGAATGTCGGTGGAAGCGATATCACTTCAGTCTCCCTCGGTGCGGTGCGTACGACCTGATACGGGTCGTTTGCGTGCAGGAGACATACCAGCGACATCGTCGGACACCGCCTACAGGGTGTCGGCTGGAAAAGCGCCCATCCTTGGCAGATGGACCGGGCTATCTGGCGTCGAGGTGTGTGCCGGGCTGACGTGAACGGTCGGCGATGCGTTCGGATGCTTCGGATGTAACGAACGGCAACCTGCGTTGCCGCGGCCTCGTCATCCCTCGGTCACAACAGCGCCGACAGCGAACGCTTCACCAGCGACGCATCCTGGCCGCTGCGCGCGGACCAATCCTGCAGCTGGTCGTCGCCGATCTTGCCGACGTTGAAGTACGTCGCCTCGGGGTGCGCGAGGTAGAAGCCGCTGACGCTGGCGGCCGGCGTCATCGCGAGGCTTTCGGTGAGCGCCATGCCGATGTCGGCGCACTGCAGCACGCGGAACATCTCGGCCTTCACCGTGTGGTCCGGGCACGCGGGGTAGCCGGGCGCAGGGCGGATGCCGCGGTACTTCTCGGCGATCAGCTCGTCGTTGCGCAGCGATTCATCGGCCGCATAGCCCCAGAACTCGGTGCGCACGCGCTGGTGCATGCGCTCGGCGAAGGCCTCGGCCAGGCGGTCGGCCAGCGCCTTGAACATGATCGCGCTGTAGTCGTCGAGGTCGTCGAGGAACTGCTTCTCCTTCTTCTCGGTACCGATGCCCGAGGTCACCGCGAACAGGCCGATGTGGTCCGCCACGCCGGAGCCCTTGGGCGCGATGAAATCGGCGAGGCAGCGGTTCGGGCGGCGCTTCTTTTGCCCGTTCTCGTCGATCACCGGCCGCTCTGTCTGCATGCGCAGCCCGTGCCACGTCATCAGCACCTCGCTGCGCGTCTCGTCGGTGTAGATCTCGATGTCGTCGTCGTTGACGGTGTTGGCCGGGTACAGCCCGATCACGCCGTTGGCCGTCAGCCAGCGGCCTTCGATCAGGCGCTTCAGCATGCGCTGGCCGTCGCTCAGCACGCGGCGCGCCGATTCGCCGACGATGTCATCGGTGAGGATCGCGGGGTAGGGCCCGGCCAGGTCCCAGGTCTGGAAGAACGGGGCCCAGTCGATGCACTGCGCGATCTCGGCCAGGTCCTGATTGCGGAACACGCGGCGGCCGGTGAACTTCGGTGCCGTCGGCACATGGCCGGTCCAGTCGATCGGCGTCTTGTTGGCACGCGCCTGCGCCAGCGACACCAGCGGCGTGGCCTTCTTGTTCGCATGCTGCTCGCGCACGCGCAGGTAGTCGGCATTCAGCTCGGCGATGTAGGCGGTGGCCTTCTCGTCGCTCAGCAGGTCGCTGCAGACGCTGACCGAGCGGCTCGCATCGGGCACATAGACCACCGGCCCGTCGTAGTGCGGCGAGATCTTCACGGCCGTGTGCACGCGGCTGGTGGTGGCGCCGCCGATCAGCAGCGGGATCTTCTTGATGCGGAAGTGCTCGTCGCGCTGCATCTCGGCGGCGACGTACTGCATCTCCTCGAGGCTCGGCGTGATCAGCCCGGACAGCCCGATGATGTCGGCGCCCTCGACCTTGGCGCGCGCGAGGATGTCCTGGCAGGGCACCATCACGCCCATGTTGACGACCTCGAAGTTGTTGCACTGGAGCACGACGGTGACGATGTTCTTGCCGATGTCGTGCACGTCGCCCTTCACGGTGGCGATCACGATCTTGCCCTTGGCCTTGGCCTCGCCGCCGGCCTCGACCAGCAGCCGCTTCTCTTCCTCGATGTAGGGCAGCAGGTGGGCCACCGCCTGCTTCATCACGCGCGCGCTCTTGACCACCTGCGGCAGGAACATCTTGCCCTGGCCGAACAGGTCGCCGACGACGTTCATGCCATCCATCAGCGGGCCTTCGATCACGTGCAGCGGGCGGCCGCCGCCGGCCTTGATCTGCTGGTACACCTCTTCGGTGTCCTCGGTGATGAAGTCGTTGATGCCGTGCACCAGCGCGTGGCTCAGGCGCTCGCGCACCGGCTTGGCACGCCACGCGAGCTTGGCGCTGTCGTCCTTCGCGGCGCCCTTGGCGGTCTCGGCGATCTCGATCAATCGCTCGCCGGCATCGGGACGGCGGTTCAGCACCACATCCTCGACGCGCTCGCGCAGCTGCGGCTCGAGGTCGTCGTACACGCCCACCATGCCGGCGTTGACGATGCCCATGTCCATGCCGGCCTGGATCGCGTGGTACAGGAACACGGTGTGGATGGCCTCGCGCACCGGCTCGTTGCCGCGGAAGCTGAAGCTCACGTTCGAGACGCCGCCCGACACCTTGGCGCCCGGCAGGTTCTGCTTGATCCAGCGCGTCGCGTTGATGAAGTCGACCGCGTAGTTGTCGTGCTCCTCGATGCCGGTCGCGATCGCGAAGATGTTCGGGTCGAAGATGATGTCTTCCGGCGGGAAGCCGACCTCGTCGACCAGCATCCGGTAGGCGCGCTCGCAGATCTCGACCTTGCGCTCGAAGGTGTCGGCCTGGCCCTTCTCGTCGAAGGCCATCACCACGGCCGCCGCGCCGTAGCGGCGCACCAGCTTCGCCTGGTGGATGAAGGGCTCGACGCCCTCCTTCATCGAGATCGAGTTGACGATGCCCTTGCCCTGGATGCACTTCAGGCCGGCCTCGATGACCTCCCACTTCGAGCTGTCGATCATGATCGGCACGCGCGCGATCTCGGGCTCGCTCGCGATCAGGTTCAGGAAGCGCACCATCGCCGCCTTGCTGTCGAGCATCGCCTCGTCCATGTTGATGTCGATCACCTGGGCGCCGTTCTCGACCTGCTGGCGCGCCACGCTCAGCGCCTGCTCGAACTCGCCGTTCAGGATCATCCGCGCGAAGGCCTTCGAGCCGGTCACGTTGGTGCGCTCGCCGATGTTGACGAACAGGCTGCCCTGTCCGATGAGCACCGGCTCCAGCCCCGACAGCTTCATCGGCGGAACGGGGCGGGCGGCAGAGGGTGTGGAGGCGGTCATGGCGGGTCGGCTGGCACCGCCCCGGAGCTCACCCGGGGCGCATGCGGATTCATCATGCGAGGGGTGAGCGTGGTTGCAAGCTTCCAAGCCTGGCGGCAGCCCGATGGGCCGCCGTCGCAACGCTCCTTGGAGAGGCGCATTTTATGCGGGCAACCCCGGTGAGCGCCTTGGTTACAACTCGGCAAACCCCTGATGCGGTCGTGGTGCACGGAGCGTGTCCAATCCGGGATCCACGACTGGACTGCTTCTGCCGTGAACAACAACACACGATTCCTCGCTCGCTCTTCCGTTGCCGCGGCTGCCATCGCGGCTGCACTGCTCGTTGCCTGCGGCGCACCGCCGGTCAGGCCGCTGCCGGCGCCGGCGCCCTCGGTGCCCGGTTCCGCACCGGGCCCGGTCTACGGCCAGGCGGCCTCCGGTGTGGCGCGCAGCTGGTCGCCGCAGATGGAGGCGGTCGAGCGGCAGCTGGCCGCCAGCCTGAACGGCACGCCGATGGCGCTGGCGCGCACGACCGACGAACGCCTGTGGCTCACGCTGCCGGGCGATGTCGCCTTCGAGCCGAACCGCTCGGCGCTGAAGCCGGTGGCCACCGGGCTGCTCGACAAGGTGGCGGGGGTGCTGCGCAGCCAGCCGCAGCTGGAGCTGCGCATCGTCGGCCACACCGACAGCAAGGGCTCGGCGGCCGGCAACGATGCGCTGTCGCTGGACCGCGCGGCGAGTGCGCGCGACTGGCTGGTGGCACGCGGCCTGTCGCCGGTGAAGATCGGCGTGGCCGGCCGCGGCTCGCGCGACCCGGTCGGCAGCAACGACGACGAGGCCGGCCGCGCGGCGAACCGGCGCGTGGAGATCCTGATCGGCGAGCGGGCGGTGCGATCGGGAAGCAAGTAGCCCGGATGCCAATCCGGGTTTCGTGAATCACCGATCCCGGATTGGCATCCGGGCTACGCGGCCATGAGCCCCGAGAACAGCGGGTCGTGACGCGACCTGGGGCGATAGTTCCCGACCCGCTTCGCGATCTCGGCGATGTGCGCCGGCGTCGTGCCGCAGCAACCGCCGGCGATGTTCAGGAAGCCGGCGCGCGCGAACTCCTCGACCAGGCTGCCGGTGATCTCCGGCGTCTCGTCGAAGCCGGTGTCGCTCATCGGGTTCGGCAGGCCAGCGTTCGGGTAGCAGCTGATGAAGGTGTCGCCGGCCACCTTGGCCAGCTCCTCGATGTACGGCCGCATCAGCGTCGCGCCGAGCGCGCAGTTCAGCCCGATCGCGATCGGCCGCGCGTGGCGCACGCTGTGCCAGAACGCGCTGACCGTCTGCCCCGACAGGATGCGCCCCGACGCGTCGGTCACCGTGCCGGAGATGATCACCGGCAGCCGCTCGCCGGTGTCTTCCATCAGTTCGTCGAGCGCGAAGATCGCGGCCTTCGCGTTCAGCGTGTCGAAGATCGTCTCCACCAGGAACAGGTCGCAGCCGCCTTCGAGCAGCCCCGCCGCCTGCTCGTAGTACGCGGCACGCAGTTCGTCGAAGCTCACGTTGCGCGCGGCGGGGTCGTTCACGTCCGGGCTGATGCTCGCGGTGCGCGGCGTCGGGCCGAGGGCGCCGGCCACGAAGCGCGGCTTGTCGGGCGTGGCGTACTTGTCGCAGGCCTCGCGCGCGAGCCGCGCGGCCACCACGTTCATCTCGCGCGCCACCTCGCCCAGCCCGTAGTCGTCCTGCGCGACGCTGGTCGCGCCGAAGGTGTTGGTCTCGATCAGGTCGGCGCCGGCCGCGAGGTACTGCTCATGGATCTCGCGGATCACGTCGGGCCGCGTGAACTGCAGCAGCTCGTTGTTGCCCTTCAGGTCCTTCGGGTGGTCGGCGAAGCGCTCGCCGCGGTAGTCGGCCTCGCCGAGCTTGTAGCGCTGGATCATCGTGCCCATCGCGCCATCGAGCACCACGATGCGTTGCGAGAGGATCTGCGGCAGGGCCGCGCCACGGGTGTAGACGGGAGCGTTCATCGTGCGATTGTAGGAAACCGCCGCAGCCCGCACCTCCGATGGCAACAGAACCATGTTGACCTTGTTGTCGTAGCCGCCCGGCCGCGGACCTCGTTCTACTCGGCCACCTTCGGGCTGACGACGTTCAGCCATTCATCAATTTCGCTGGTGACGCGGCGTCGCGCGCCACTGCGAATATCGAAGACTTCACGCTCGCCGATCTGGATGCGACACACCGTGAATGCCTGGCGCTTGCCGCGGCTGTTGTCGGTGAAGACCGTCGCGTCGGCCACCGAGGCGGCAGCTCCAATCGCGCGCTGCGTACGCGGAAAGCGGTCGATGAGCTTGTCGACGTCGACATTGTGGCCGCCCTCGGCGACTCGGGTCATCACCCGCCCGATCGACAATCGGACATTCGACAGCCCGACGAAGAACAGCAGCACAAAGTAGCCCGCAGCCTGCATTTCCCGGATGAGGTCGACCTTGGACGCGAACTTGCCGTCGGGCAGCGCTTCCCAATACGAGAAGACAGTTTCCATCGCAAAGGGAACGCCGCGTGCCATCGCCTGGGCGACGAAGGCCTCGACACCCTTCTGCGCCACCTTCATCCAGCTCTCGTCGGTGTCGCGCAACTGCTGTGCCCACTTGATCAAGCGACCTTCACGATCCGCTTCGGGCAGGATGGACAGCATCATCCGGTCGGCGTTGACCAGCGGGATCCGGAAGCTCGGCGAGAGGTGCCGCAGCCACATCGTCGACTTCCCCGAGCCGTTGTGACCCGCGAGAATCACCGCCAATGGCTCCTGGCACGCCGCTGCCCGAGGCGGACTTCATCGACGGCCTGCGCCAGCGAAGTCATCGCTTGGTGCTTACCGCCCTGAACTTCCCATTGACGAACGTGCCCGTCGAGACTCTGCCGTTCACCTCACGGATCAGGCGGCTCGGATTCTGCGGATCGGCACGGAAGAGCGGCGTGGATATCGCCGTCTTGAAGGCAACCCCCGGCTTCACCAGCTTCGGCATCGCACGGTCCATGGCCGCCTGACCGATGGTGACGTTGCGCCGCAGTTCGCCCACCTTGGGCGAAGCTGCCTTGACACTCACCTCGCCGAAATTGATCGTCGCAACATCCGCACCCATCAGGGCGGCGTTCACGATGACCTTGGCAGCGTCCCGGCGAGCGGTCTTGGCGGCGGTCAGTGGCTTCTTTGCGGACATTGCAATGTTGGAGTGGCTGCGCGGATGGACTTGCGTCGTGCCGGCATTGTGCCCAATCCGCGACCGCGATTCCCGCGCGCCCTTCAATCAGAGCGCAGCCGACGAAATGGTGTCGCTGAACAGCGAGGCCCGGAAGTCGATCGGCGCCGGCCCTTCGTCGTTCATCGCCCACAGCGCCAGCGCCTTGGCCGACATCGGCTTGGCGAACAGGAAGCCCTGCAGCTCGTTGCAGCCGAGCGAGCGCAGGATGTCCTGCTGCTCCGCGGTCTCGACGCCCTCGGCCACCACCTTCAGCCCGAGCGCCTGCGCCAGCTTGACGACCGCGTCGACGATCGCGCGCGCATCGGCGCTGCTCTCCAGGTCGAGCACGAAGCTGCGGTCGATCTTCAGCTCCTCCGACGGCAGCTTGCGCAGGTAGCTCAGGCTCGAATAGCCGGTGCCGAAGTCGTCGATCGACAGGTGCACGCCGATCGCCGACAACTCCTCGAGGATCTGCAGGTTGGCGCGCGTGTCGTCCATCGCGGCCGATTCGGTGATCTCGCAGGTCAGCAGCGAGGGCTCGATGCGGTGCGCGCGCAGCGCCCGCTCGATGCGCTTGGGCAGGTCGGGCTGGCGCAGCTGGTGCACCGACAGGTTGATCGCCACGCGCATGCGCAGGCCCTGCTCCCGCCACACGCGGATCTGCCGGCACGCGTCCTCGATCAGCCAGTTGCCGAGCGCGTTGATCAGGCCGAAGCGTTCGGCCAGCGGGATGAAGACGGCCGGGCTCACCATGCCGCGCTGCGGGTGGTGCCAGCGCATCAGCGCCTCGGCGCCGGTGATCTGGCCGCTCGGCGCATGGATCTTCGGCTGGTAGTACAGCTCCAGCTCGCCGTGCTCGATCGCGCGGCGCAGGTCGTGCAGCAGCTCGACCTGGTCGCGTGCGCCGGCCACCATGCGCGGCTCGAAGAAGCAGTGCGCCGCGCCGCCGGTGCGCTTGACGGAATTCATCGCCGCCGCCGCATGCGGCACCAGCTTCGACAGCGCGCCGTCGTCGGGGTACATCGCGATGCCGATCGAGCAGCTCAGCGGCACCTCGTGCCCGTCGAAGCGGCAGGGCTGGTTCAGCGCCGCCATCACGCGCGACGCGAGCTGGCCGGCATCGTCCTTGTCGGGCGAGCCTTCGAGCAGCACCAGGAACTCGTCGCCGCCGGCCCGCGAGACCATGTCGCGCTCGCCGGCCAGGTGCGTCATGCGCCCGGCCACCTCGCGCAGCACCGAATCGCCGCTCGCCTGGCCGAAGGATTCGTTGATGGCCTTCAGGCCGTCGAGGTTGCAGAACAGCAGCGCGAGCCGGTGGCCGTGGCGGTCGGCGCGCAGCACGGCCCGCTGCAGCCGTTCGTCGAACATCGCGCGGTTCGGCAGCCCGGTCAGCCGGTCGGTGTAGGCCGCCACCTGCAGGTCCTCGCGGGCGCGCCGCAGCATCGAGCGGAAACGCGCCTCCAGGATCGAGGTCAGCAGCAGCAGCACCAGCAGGATCGGCACGCCGACGATGGCCAGCGCGGTGACGGTGGCCAGGCTCACCTCGTCGGCGGTCGGCGACAGCGCCAGCATCGGCACCTGTGCGCCCATCACGACCGCGGCATTGCCGACGGCCATCGCCGTGCCCAGCACCACCGAGACGATGGCGCGCCAGCGGAAGCCGACCGGCGCGACGCGGCGGCGCCAGGCCATCAGCCCCAGCCCGCTGCCACCGATGGCGCAGGCGGCCAGCCAGCCGGGCACCAGGATGCGCCACTCCCATTCGACCTGCGGCTGCAGCCGCAACGCGAGCAGCGCGACGAACGAGGTCGCGCACAGCGCGCTGCCGATCGTCAGCGCGGCGAGCAATCCGTCACGCACGTGCAGGCCGGCGCGGCTGCCGAGCAGGCAGGCCAGCAGCGAGCCGGCATAGGCCACCGCCAGCGAGCCGAACACCACCCAGCCGCCGTAGCCCATCGGGAACGGCAGCGGCCCGGAGGCCATCACGATGAAATGCAGCGCCCAGGTGCCGACGGCCAGCGCCAGCGCCGAGCCGGCCAGCGCGCGCAGCGAGGTCGCGCGGTGGCTCGACGCCACGCCGCGCGCCAGGTCGAGCGCGACGTACGCGGCGAAAACGGCCATGCCGAAGGAGGCCGCCCACAGGTCAGGCCGGAACCTCCAAGGAATGAATGCCTCGTCCATCGAACTCGCCGCTCCAGGTCGTTCGGTCGTTATCGGCCGGCACGACGCGGGCTTGAGGCGCCCGGCGAGGATTTGCGGTCAGTGCAGGAAGCCGATCCCGCGGCGCTGCCGCACCTCGGGCTTCACGCGGTGCTCCGACTCAAGCTGGGACAGGAATTCAGCCGGAGTGAACGCTTCCCCCAGAACGTCGATCTGGCGCCGCACCGCGGCGAAATCGCCAGGCGTGAGCAGGTCCAGCTGCGCCAGCCGGCTGCGTTGCTCGTCGTCCAGCAGCCCCGCATCGCCGCCCAGCGCCTCGGCGACGAACATGCGCTCGCGCTGCGCGGCGGTCAGCGGCCGGAAGCGGATCTTGAACGTGAAGCGCCGCAGCGCCGCCTCGTCGAGCTCGTCGAACAGGTTGGTCGTGCAGATGAAGACGCCGGCGAAGCGCTCCATGCCCTGCAGCATCTCGTTGACCTCGCTGACCTCGTAGTTGCGCTCGGCCATGCGGCGGCTGCGCAGGAAGCTGTCGGCCTCGTCGAGCAGCAGCACCGCCTGCTCGGACTGGGCGTCGTCGAACATGCGCGCCATGTTCTGCTCGGTCTCGCCGACGAACTTGCTGACGATGTCGGAGGCCTGGCGGATCATCAGCGGGCGCTGCAGCTGCTGCGCGATGTGCTCGGCCAGCGCCGTCTTGCCGGTGCCCGGCGGCCCGTGGAAGCACAGCGTGCCGTGGCCCTTGCGGCGCAGCGCCTCGATGATGCGGGGCAACTCGAAGCGCGATTCGGTGTTGACGAGGCCCAGGTCGTAGGTGGTCACGACGTGGCGGGGGCCGCGGCCATGCGTGCCGTTGCCGAGCGCCTTGTCGGCGTGGCCGAGCTGGCGTTCGATCAAGGCCTCGATCGCCGGGGCGCTCTCGTCCTCGGCCGCCAGCCGCGCGAACTTCACCGCGGTGCGCACCTGCGCCGGCGTCAGCCCGCGCCGCTCCGCCAGCCGCGCGGCGAAGCCTTCGGACACCGGCACGTCGACCAGCGCGCGCGTCACCAGCGCCTCGCGCGCGCCGGGCGGCGGCGATTTCAGCTCGAGGTGGTACTGGAAGCGGCGGCGGAACGCCGGGTCGATCTGCTCGATGCGGTTGGTGACCCAGATCACCGGCACCGGGTTGGTCTCGAGGATCTGGTTGACCCAGGCCTTGCCGCTGACGCTGCCCGACACGACGCCGTCGCCGGTGTCCATGCGCGCCATCAACTGGGCCGCATCGGTGGAGATCGGCGGGAACACGTCCTCGACCTCGTCGAACAGCAGCGCCACCAGGTTGCCGCCCTTCAGGAACACCTGGCTGATCTGCAGCGAGCGGTAACGATCGCGGCCCGACAGCGAGTTGCCGTCGCGGTCGGCGTACTCCACCTCGTAGAGCTCCAGGCCCGCGGCCTGCGCGGCCACCTTCGCGAGCTCGGTCTTGCCGGTGCCGGGCGGGCCGTACAGCAGCACGTTGACGCCCGGCGCCTTGCGCGCGACCGCATGGCGCAGCAGCGCGGTCAGCACGCGCTGGTCGTCGCCGACGTAATGGAAATCGCCCGGCGTCAACTCGCTGCGCGTGGCCGGCCGGGTGAACACCGCCATCAGGTCGGACGGGCCGGCGTAGTGGCGCATCAGCACCGGCGGCAGCTGCTCGCTGACCTTCATCAGGTCGGCCAGGTCGGTGATGTTGTGCTCGGAGATCAGGTTCTCGACCATGCCGATGCGCTCCAGGCGCGAACCGGCGCGCAGCGCCTCGGCCACGTCCTGCTCGTTGACGCCGGCCACCGCAGCGATCGCGGCATAGGCCTCCTGCGCATTCGACACCTTGAACTCGACCAGCAGCCCGCGCAGGTCGCGCTGGTAGCGCGCAAGCGTGCCGTACAGCAGCAGCGCGCGCTCGGCCGGGTTCAGCTGCAGCAGGCCGGCCAGCGCGTCGATGTTCTTCTGGACCAGCGTCGATTCCTTCTTCAGGCTGCGGTCGAGCCAGTCGGCCGTGGCGCCCAGCACCGCGAGCAGGTCCTTCGGTGCGTCCTTGATGTACTCGTCGACGTAGAAGAACAGCGTGCCTTCTTCATACGGGCCGCGCCAGGCGCCATGGCGGATCATGAAGGCCTCGTCGGCGAGCGCCTCGTGGCCGCGCCAGTGCTCGTTGCCCTTGCAGCGGTTCTTCAGGAAATCGCGCAGCCGCCCGAGCACGCTGGCCGGCCAGACCAGGTGGCGCCCGGTCAGCGACAGCAGGCTGTTCCAGTCGCGCCGCAGGTTGAAGCGGCCGGCATGCCGCACGGTGAGCGTCAGCACGAACTGCGAGCACATGCGATCGAGCACCGGCGCGTCGGTCAGGCCGGGCGACAGCAGCATGCGTGCATCGAGCTGGCGGGTTGCCATGGATCCTCCTGCGGTGCGGGCGATCTTGGCGCAGCCCGCGCCGGGGGGCAAGCCCCATCGGCCGGGGGAGGAACCCGGCTTTACAAATCTGTCAGTGGAGGATCAACGGTTGCTGCATCAAGGAAGAGAAGCGCTCGAGGTAGTCGTCCATCTCCTCCTCGCTCGGCGAGGTCTCGATCAGCGCCTCGACGCCCTGCTTGAAGCTCTCGGCCAGCGCGCCTTCGATGAAGATCTCCTTGCGCGCGAACTTGTCGACGATCTCGTAGCCGCCGCGCATCAGCGATTCCTCGCGCACGGCGCTGGCGCCCTGGGTGCTGTCGAACTGCACCACGACGAAGTTCTCGGAGTTGTAGAGCATGTGCATGGAAAGCTCTCCTTCAGGGGCAGTTGGTGGGGCTTCGGTGGTTTTTCAAGTCGCGCCCCTGGGTGCCGTCAGGAGGCGACCTGCATCTCTTGCAGGATCAGGTCGAGCACGTCGTTCGACCCGTCGCTGCTCTGCCGGTAGCGCACCGGCAGGAAATGGCGCGCCGGATCGAGCCAGACCTCGATGCGCGTGTCATGCGGCTTGCGCGGCTCGCGCGTGAAGCGCCAGGCGGGCGTCGCCTGGCCTTGCAGGTTCACGCTCTGCAGGCCTTGCGAGACGAAGTGCCAGACCTCGCCCTCGCCCTTGGCCCCGGCCACGAAGAACGACAGCCGCTCGCCGGCCGCCGGCGGCGCGCTGCGGGCGTTCAGCACCGCGCCGAGCTGGATCATCCAGC
>NZ_JBFUGN010000054.1:0-14944 GCF_056402895.1 Rhizobacter sp. P3_B12
GACTGGCGCTTCGATGCGATGCCGATCTACGTGGCGTTTCCGCCGAACCGGTACGTCAGCGCCAAGCTGCGGGTGTTCATCGACTGGGTGGCCGAGTTGATGGCGCGGCACGCACCTGTCGGCGGGGCGGGAACATCGTGAAGCGACACCGAAGCCGCATCAAGTGACCTCGCGGGCCGCATTCACGAGATAGGCCTGGATTTCCTGAAAGTCACGCGTGCTCAGCGCAACGTCGCTCGCACGCTCGGAAGACTTCCAGACGGCTGTCATGCCCAGCGCAATCGCAGGCTCGATATATCGCATCGAGGTAAGGAAGGGCCCCCAGCCCCGCGATCTTGCTGCGCTGGAATCCGTCGCGGCCGTTCGTCACCACGCCGACTTTCAATCCGGCAGCCTTGCAGGCCGCCAGGCAATCGATCGCTCCAGGGAAGGGCTGGGCCTGGCTTCCAAGGTTGGCGTCGCAGTCTTCCAGCAAAGACCTGCCCAATGCGCCAGGGAGCGCGAACGAGGCCGTGAGCCTCTCGAACACGTCGGGCTTCTCGATCCGAAGATGGTTGAGTGCCACAAACTCGCTGACCCAGTCATCGAGCTTCACGCCCTGTGCCGAAAGCCCGTGATCTGCATGGAGTCGCCTCGCCACGGCTCGCAGCGTGGCGGACTTGTCGTGGAGCGTGTCGTCAAGATCGAAGATCACGGCGCGCAGTGGCATGTGCGGTCTTTCTGGTGTCTTCCGGCCAACCATGGGCACAAGGCTTCGGCGGTGTCGCAGCGGGTCGGGTTAGATTTCCGCACGTCCGCGAGTGTCGACGACTTCACAGGCCATCTGCGCGAATGACTTCCTGAATGACTTCCTATTTCTTCGTCTTGTCGGTCGGGCTCATCGCAGGCTGCGTCAGCGGCGTCATCGGCACCGGCTCGTCGCTGATGCTGTTGCCGGTCCTCGTCTACGCCTATGGCCCGAAGCAGGCGGTGCCCATCATGGCGGTCGCCGCGGTGCTGGCCAACATCGCACGCGTCGCCGCCTGGTGGCGAGAGGTCGACTGGAAGGCCGCGGCGGCGTATGCGTTGCCGGGTGCGCTCACCGCGGCGCTCGGCGCGCGCACGATGCTGTCGCTGCGGCCGGCCGTCATCGATGCGATGCTCGGGCTGTTCTTCCTCGCGATGCTGGTGCTCAGGCGCTGGCGTGCCGGCACGGGGCGGCGCCTGCGCCTGCGCGAGGTCTCGGCAGCGGGCGCGGTGATCGGCTTCCTCACCGGCCTCGTGCTGTCGACCGGGCCGCTCAGCGTCCCGGTGTTCACCGCCTACGGCCTGACGGGCGGCGCCTTCATCTCCACCGAAGCGGCGAGCGCATTGGCGCTCTACCTCAGCAAGGTCGCGACCTTCCGGCAGCTGGGTGCGCTGTCGACCGACACGCTGCTGCAAGGCGCCATCGTCGGCAGCTCGCTGATGGCCGGAACCTATGTCGGGAAGGCGTTCGTGGTGCGGATCAGCCCTCGCGCGTTCTCGTTGCTGCTGGATGCGCTGATGCTGGGTTCGGGCCTGTCGCTGCTGTGGGCAGCGTGGCGCTGAGGTGCCGCTGGTAGACGTTCGAATAGTTCGAGTCGACCCGGCAGCAGGTGATGTCGCAGAAGTTGACTCGGTCGAGCTTCTCCAGCCATCGGCCGACGCCGGTGAAGTAGCGCACATATGCCGCGGCAGAAGTCGTCTTCACCAGGCGTCCGATGATGAAGTGCGGGTCGTCTCCACGCTCGCACTCGACAATGAGCAACGGATGGGCCCGCGCAAGCTGCTTGATGATCGAGCGCCAGTCCCGCAGATCGAATGCCGTGTCGAATGGAACCCGCTCCAGCAAGCCCTCCAACTCGAGCAACCTGGTCTGGAAGTTGTCCGTTGCAGAGCTGCGAATCTCGGTGATGTCCGATGTGCTGAGCACCATCAACCCATCCAGGCGGAAGTCGTGGACGTACTGCCGCACGACCAATTGATCTGACGCGGCCAGCGCGAATCCCTGGATCGCTTGAGCATCGATCCCGGTTCGCGTGATCGAAACGAGTTCCCGCTGCGCCGCCATTCGCCTGCCTCGCGTGTGTACTTTTGGTGTGGCGCGAATTCTGGCATTGAACGCCACAGCGTCAGGTCCACACAACGCCGCGCTTGACCCGCGTCAGCCCCCGCCCGGTGACCACCTGGCCGCAGTCCGGGCTTGCGCGGCGGCAAGGTTTCACCGCTCCTGCCGCGCTGCAATGGTCTGCCGGGGGATGTTCCTCCGCTCACCACCACAGGAAAGAGACCATGACCTCGCTCGATGCTCGCCCGCGCCACGTGGGCGCTGGCCGCCGCTGCAACCTTCGCCACCGTGCCCTGCGCGCCGGCTCAACAATGCTGCCGTCATGGATGACGCCGGGGCGCTTTACGCGCGCTCGTGCCGGGTTCAGGATGTCGGCGACATCGACTTGAAGGATCCGATGAGCACCGATCACCTGACCGCGGCCGACCCGAAGGCGACCGCCCTCCTCCCCCAGGACATCAGCACCGAAGTGCTGCTCGAGAAATACGCGAAGGGCGACGAGCGCACGCCCGACGACGTGCGGCGCCGCGTGGCCCGCGCGCTCGCGCAGGTGGAGCCCGCCGAATCGCGTCCGCAATGGGAAGCGCGCTTCCTCGAGGCGCTGCAGGCCGGCTTCATCCCGGCCGGCCGCATCAACTCGGCGGCCGGCACCGAGCTCACCGCCACGCTGATCAACTGCTTCGTGCAGCCGGTGGGCGACGCGATCGCGCAGGAAGAAGACGGCCACCCCGGCATCTACACCGCGCTCACCGAGGCCGCCGAGACGATGCGCCGCGGCGGCGGCGTCGGCTACGACTTCTCGCGCATCCGCCCGCGCGGCGCCTGGGTCGCGAGCACGCAGGCCAACGCGTCGGGGCCGGTGTCGTACATGCGGGTGTTCGACCGCTCCTGCGAGACGGTGGAGTCGGCCGGCGCGCGGCGCGGCGCGCAGATGGGCGTGCTGCGCTGCGACCACCCGGACATCGAGGAGTTCATCCACGCGAAGGACAAGGGCGACCTCAGCAACTTCAACATCTCGGTCGGCCTCACCGATGCCTTCATGGAAGCGGTGCAGCGCGGCGCCGCGGTGGATCTGGTGCACCGCGCCGCGGCCGGCCCGCACCAGGTGGCCGCCGGCGCGCACCAGCGCGACGACGGGCTGTGGGTCTACCGCAGCCTGCCGGCGCGTGCGCTGTGGGAGCAGATCATGCGCTCCACCTACGACCACGCCGAGCCGGGCGTGCTGTTCCTCGACCGCATCAACCTCGACAACAACCTGTCGTACTGCGAGACCATCACCGCCACCAACCCGTGCGGCGAGCAGCCGTTGCCGGCCTACGGCTGCTGCTGCCTCGGCTCGATCGACCTGACGCGCTTCGTGCGCGCACCGTTCGACGCGGGCGCGCGCTTCGACGACGCCGGCTTCGCGCGGCTCGTGACGCTGGCGGTGCGCATGCTCGACAACGTGCTCGACATCAGCTTCTGGCCGCTCGACGCGCAGGCCCGCGAAGCGCGCAGCAAGCGCCGCATCGGCCTCGGCTTCACCGGCCTGGGCGATGCGCTGGTGATGCTGAACCTGCGCTACGACAGCGCCGCCGCGCGCGACGAGGCGCGCCGCATCGCCGCGCTGCTGCGCGACACCGCGTATGCCGCTTCGTGCGATCTCGCGGCCGAGCGTGGCGCGTTCCCGCTCTTCAATGCCGACCTCTACCTGAGCCGCGGCACCTTCGCATCGCGCCTGCCCGGGCCGCTGAAGGAGCGCATCCGCAAGCAGGGGCTGCGCAACTCGCACCTGCTGTCGATCGCGCCGACCGGCACCATCAGCCTGGCCTTCGCCGACAACGCGAGCAACGGCATCGAGCCGGCGTTCTCGTGGAGCTACCAGCGCCGCAAGCGCATGGCCGACGGCAGCATGAAGCAGTACCCGGTGGAAGACCACGCCTGGCGCCTCTATCGCCATTTGCGAGGTACGCAGGCGCCGCTCACCGACGCCTTCGTCACCGCGCTCGAGATGAGCGCGCAGGCGCATGAGGAGATGGTGGCCGCGGTCTCGCCCTTCGTCGACACCGCGATCTCGAAGACCGTGAACGTGCCGGCCGACTACCCRTATGCGGATTTCCAGGACCTGTACCTGCGCGCCTGGACCTCGGGGCTGAAGGGGCTGGCGACCTACCGGCCGAACGCGGTGCTGGGCTCGGTGCTGAGCGTGGAGCCCGCCGCCTTGCCGCTGCAGCTGGCACCGGCCGTGCATGCCAACCAGCGCCTGGCCATCGAGCGGCCGCCGCAGCCGGTGCTGGCCTCGCTGCGCTGGCCGGGCCGGCCCGAGCTGATGGCCGGCAACGCCGCGTGGACCTACATGATCCGGCACCCGCACGGCGAGTTCGCGCTCTTCATCGGCGAGCTGCCGCAGGACGGGCGCAGCGCGCCCTTCGAGGTGTGGGTGAACGGTGCCGAGCAGCCGCGCGGGCTGGGCG
Source organism: Rhizobacter sp. P3_B12 (assembly GCF_056402895.1). Classification (NCBI taxonomy): domain Bacteria; kingdom Pseudomonadati; phylum Pseudomonadota; class Betaproteobacteria; order Burkholderiales; family Sphaerotilaceae; genus Rhizobacter; species Rhizobacter sp. P3_B12. The sequence goes on from NZ_JBFUGN010000054.1 coordinate 4,522, forward strand.
CGCTCGCGAAGACGCTGTCGATGGACCTGCGCGCGAAGGACCCCGCCTGGGTGCGGCTGAAGCTCGACGCGCTGGCCACCGTGCAGGAGGAGCGCGCCTTCGACATGCCCTTCCCGCCCGACGGCGCGCCGCGGCGTTTCCCGGGCGTGGTGGCGGCCACCGCCGCGGTGATCCGCTGGCGCTGCGAGCAACTGGGCCTGTGGTCGGTGCCGACCGACGGGGCAACCTCGTCTCCGGTGATCGACGCGATGTTCAGCCGCCAGGAGCCGCTGACCGGCCCGAACGGCACGCTCGCCTGGTCCGTCGACATCCACAACCCGGCCAGCGACGAGGCGTTCACGCTGTCGCTGAAGGAGGTGCAGCTGCCGGAAGGGCTGGGGGGCCAGGGCGGCGCCGTCACGCTGCCCTGCGCGATGGGGCTGTCCGGCAACTACCCGCGGGCGATGGACGGCCTCGCACGCATCCTGTCGCTGGACATGCGGGTGCTCGACCCGGCCTGGATCGGCATGAAGCTGCGCAAGCTGCTGAGCTATGCCGAACCGCTCGGCCACTTCATGGCCTTCGTGCCKGGGCTGGCACCCGGCCAGCAGCGCCAGCAGACCTGGCCGTCGACGGTGGCCTACCTGGCGCGACTCGTGATCCACCGCTACACGATGCTGGGCGTGCTGAACGAAGAAGGCTATCCGCTGCGGGACATGGGCATCCTGCAGCCGCCGGACCCGGGCGAGGCCGCCGCCGCGCCGCTGGCCGGCACCGCCTGCCCGGAATGCGGGAACCATGCCGTCATCCACAAGGATGGCTGCGAGTTCTGCACGGCGTGCGGGCACATCGGAAGCTGCGGGTGACGCCTCCCGTCAGGGCAGGCTGCGGATGTGGATGCCGGCCGACTTCGACTCGTCGAAGGCCAGCATCTCCTTGATGCCGGCATGCTCGTCGTACGGCGTCTCGTAGCTCCACACGGCGTCCTTGATCGTCTGGCCGCCGTTGCGCAGGTCGAAGTAGCTGGCGTGGCCCTTGAACGGGCACTCGGTCGTCGTGTCGCTGCGTTCGAGAAACTCCATCTTCACGTCTTCCCGCGGGAAGTAGAAGCGCAGTGGGTGGCCGTCCTCGTCCAGCTTCACGGCGTTGCGCGAATCCGCGACGACCAGTCCGTTGAGGTTGACGCTCATGCGCCCTTCGGCGCGGGATTCCCGAACCTTGTGCTCGGGGTGCTGCTGGTGACCGGGTGATCGACTCATCGGGATGGCTCCTGCATCGAATGGGCGAAAGGGAGGGAACACCGCGCGCCGGCGGCGATGCCGTCGGCGGGCAATCGCGGTGCCTGCATTCATGTCATCGATGACACACATGGAGATGCCGCCTCCTCCATGTGAGGGCTTGTAGGACAGCAGACCTCCCACCAGAATCCGGCCCGACCGGTCGCGGCAGAGATCGCGCGCCGGATCACACGTCATTCACGAGGGAGACCCATGATCACTGCTTCCACGCGCGCCCTGTGGGCGTCGGCCCTGGCCGTCTCGCTGTCCACGCTCGCCGCCTGCGGCGGTGGGGGCGACAGCCCGGCGCCATCCCCGGCCCCGGCTTCGGGCCCTGCACCGGCACCGGCACCGGCACCGGCACCCGCTCCAGCGCCTGCCCCAGCACCTGGCCCAGCACCTGCGCCCGCCCCCGCCCCGGCGAGCTACTGGGCCCGCGCCTTCACGTACGCCAATTCGGACACCTACGTGCTGCGCTACTACTACTCCGACAACGTCGTCGACTCGACCGGTCGCGGCACCTACTACGACGTGCGTGAAGCGCTGTCGGCCGGCAAGCCGGCGGTGGTGGTGTACGACACCGTCCAGTTCGTCACCGCCGCGGGCTGGCACACGCCGCTCGACGGCGCCACGCCGAACCACAGCGGCCCGAACGGCGCCTACGACTACAACTACGGCTACATCGGGCAATCGACCTCCACCGACACCGACGTGGCCGGCCAGCCGATCTCGAGCGTCGTCGCAAAGACGCAGGATCTGACCACCAACACGCTGTCGACCGTCATCGGCGTCACCGCGGCGAACCTGACCGGCGTGATGCCGGCCGGCGCGAAGATCCGCACGATCTCCAACGTCGAGAGCGCCACCCCGGTCGGCTACCGGCTGACGGACGGCTTCGCCGGCAACAACGTGACGACGCTGGCGGGCCTGGTCACCAGCTACCCGGCGGTGACGAACAGCGCAGCGGTGTCGACGGCCAACACCGTGTCGATGGGCAACCTCCACGGCAGCAACGGCTGCGGGGTCCAGGTCTGCCTCCAGGAACGCATGCGCGGCAGCTTCAACGCCAACGGCACCGTGAGCCTGCACCTGTGCGATCTCGACACGGTGTCGGGTGCGTTCTCCAACTGCAGCAGCATCGGCACCGCCAGCTACCAGTCGACCACGGCGCTCGACGGCGCGACGCCGATCATGACCTTCACCGGCCTGCCGGCCGCCGTCTCCGCCCAGACCTTCACGCGTGTCTTCGTGCAGCGCGGCGGCCACGTCTACCAGGGCTTCCAGGACAAGCCGGCGACGTCGAAGCAGACCCGGCTCAACAAGGTCGCGTACGAGGCGCTGGCCGCCAGCCTGGGGATCACCCCGCCGACGATCCCCGACCACCCGGCGGCCACGGCCGGCACCTGGAGCGTCACCTACGCCGGCGGCGACACCGGCAGCTGCACCGCGCTGTCGGTCAACGCCCCGGGGCACGTGATCGGCACCTGCACCTCGTCCGGCGTGGGCGGCAGCTTCATGGTCAGCGGCACGGTCAGCGCCGCCGGCGGCCTCTCGGTCGGCAGCACCAGCAGCGACGCCAGCTTCAGCGGCACGCTCGGCGCCACCACCGGCTCGGGCACCTGGGCGCGCCCGAGCGCGTCGGCGACCGGCACCTGGAACGCCTCGAAGCAGTGAACCGAGCGGCTGCGCACGGCATGCGTGTCTGACACGGGCGCGGGAAAACCCCGCGTCACGTCTCGACACCATCCCGGGCAAAGCCCCGAAATAGCCGTGAAACTTCCTCCGCCTCTGCGGCTCCAAACGCGGTCACAGCTCTATACTGGGTCCGCGTGAAGTCTTCTTATCAGGCAGGAAGTGGGTCAATGATGGGTGCCAAACTCAAGGTCGCAGGCTGGATCACGCTGGGGGCCGTCGCTGGCGCGCTCACTACCATGCAGTTGCAGGCGACCGCCCGCAACACCGCCGCGCAACTCCCGCTGGAAGAACTCCAGCAGCTCGCCGCCGTCTTCGGGATGGTCAAGAGCGATTACGTCGAGCCGGTCGACGAGAAGAAGCTGATCACCGACGCCATCGGCGGCATGGTGGCCGGCCTCGACCCGCACTCCCAGTATTTCGACAAGAAGACCTTCAAGGAATTCCGTGAAGGCACGACCGGCCGCTTCGTCGGCGTCGGCATCGAGATCGGCATGGAAGACGGTCTCGTCAAGATCGTCTCGCCGATCGAGGGCTCCCCGGCCTTCCGCGCCGGCCTGAAGAGCGGCGACCTGATCACCAAGATCGACGACACCGTGGTCAAGGGCCTGACGATGGACCAGGCCGTCAAGCGCATGCGTGGCGAGCCGAGCACCAAGGTGCTGCTCACCATCTTCCGCAAGACCGAGAACCGCAGCTTCCCCGTCACGATCACCCGCGAAGAAATCCGCGTGCAGAGCGTGCGCTCGAAGATCGTCGAGCCCGGCTACGCCTGGCTGCGCGTCAGCCAGTTCCAGGACCGCACGGTCGACGATTTCGCCCGCAAGCTCGAAGAGATCTACAAGCAGGAACCCAACCTGAAGGGCCTGGTGCTCGACCTGCGCAACGACCCGGGCGGCCTGCTCGAGGCCTCGGTCGCGGTGTCGGCGGCCTTCCTGCCGGCCGATGCGGTGGTCGTGACCACCAACGGCCAGATCGCCGAATCGAAGCAGTCGTTCAAGGCCTCGCCGAGCGACTACCTGCGCCGTGGCGGCGGTGACCCGCTGCGCAAGCTGCCCGACGCGCTGAAGAAGGTGCCGCTGGTGGTGCTGGTGAACGAAGGCTCGGCCTCGGCCAGCGAGATCGTCGCCGGTGCGCTGCAAGACCACCAGCGCGCCACCATCATGGGCACCCAGACCTTCGGCAAGGGCTCGGTGCAGACCGTGCGCCAGCTGTCCCCCGAGACCGCACTGAAGATCACGACCGCGCGCTACTACACGCCGAGCGGCCGCTCGATCCAGGCCAAGGGCATCGTGCCCGACGTGATGATCGACGAGACCGCCGACGGCAACCTGTTCTCGGCGCTGCGCGTGCGCGAGGCCGATCTGGAAAAGCACATCGGCAGCGGCCAGGGCGCCGAGCAGAAGGACGAAGCCCGCGAGAAGGCGCGCGAGGAAGCGCGCAAGAAGCTCGAGGATGAAGCCGCGAAGAAGAACCCGCTGAAGCCGCTGCCCGAGTTCGGCAGCGAAGAAGACTTCCCGCTGGCGCAGGCGATCAACCGCCTGAAGGGCAAGCCGGTGGTCGTCTCGAAGTCGATCGTCGAACGGCGTGCCGAGGCACCGGCGACGAACTGATCCGACACCCTCCCTCCGAAACGCCCGCCTCGCGCGGGCGTTTTTCATTGTTGGGTATCCTGCCGCCGATGAACGACGACCAGCTGCTGCGCTACTCCCGCCACATCCTGCTCGACGAGCTCGACATCGCCGGCCAGCAGCGGCTGCTCGATTCGCATGCGCTGGTGATCGGTGCCGGCGGGCTCGGCTCGCCGGTGGCGCTGTACCTCGCGACCTCGGGCGTCGGCACGCTGACGATCGTCGACCACGACAGCGTCGATCTGACCAACCTGCAGCGCCAGATCGCGCACGACCTGTCGCGCGTCGGCCAGCCGAAAGCCGTCTCCGCGGCACGCTCCATCGCGGCGATCAACCCCGACGTGCGGGTGCATGCGCTGACCGAGCGCGCCGATGCGCAGCGCCTGGACACGCTGGTCGCCGACGCCGACGTCGTGCTCGACTGCAGCGACAACTTCGCGACCCGCCATGCCGTCAACGCCGCTTGCGTGGCGCACCGCAAGCCGCTGGTGTCGGGTGCGGCGATCGGCTTCGACGGCCAGATCTCGGTCTACGACACGCGCGACGATGCCGCGCCGTGCTACGCCTGCCTGTTCCCGCCCGATGCGGCGTTCGAGGAGGTCGCCTGCTCGACGATGGGCGTGCTCGCGCCGCTGGTCGGCATCATCGGCAGCATGCAGGCCGCCGAGGCGCTGAAGCTGCTGGCCGGCATCGGCAGCTCGCTGGCCGGGCGGCTGCAGATGCTGGATGCCCGCCGGATGGAATGGAACGAGGTCAGGCTCAGCCGCCAGGCCGGCTGCCCGGTGTGCGGGCAGCGCGGCCACGCCTGATCAGTCGGGTTTGATGTTGGCGGATTGAATCACCTTCGCCCAGCGCGCCACCTCGTCGTGCAGGAAGGCGGCAAACGCCTCCGGCCCGCGCGCATCGATGCGAAAGCCCTGCGTGCGCGCTCGCTCCTCGAGTTCGGGCGTCTGCATGATGCGCACGACCTCGGCCGCAAGCTTCTTCACCGCCGCATCGGGCATCGAGGCCGGCGCCATCAGGCCGGTCCAGTTCTCGGTCAGCAGCTCCGGCAGCCCGGCCTCGGCGGTCGTCGGCACCTCGGGCACCAGCGGATGGCGGGCAGCGCTCGCGATGGCGATCGCGCGCAGCTTGCCCGATTTGACGTGCGCGATGCTCTCGGGGAAGTTCGAGAACACCACGTCGAGCTGGCCGCCGATCAGGTCGGTCATGGCCGGCGAGCCGCCCTTGTACGGCACGTGCTGGATGTTGGTCTTCGCGAGCTCGTTGAAGAGTGCCAGCGTCAGGTGCGGCGGCGTGCCGTTGCCGCTGGAGCCGGCGTTCAGGTTGCGCGCCTTCGCGGCAGCCGTCAGCTCCTTCAGCGTCTGGATCGGGCTGGCGGCCGGCACCACCACCAGGATCGGCGAGCCGGCCAGCAGCGCGACCGGGCGCAGGTCCTTCGTGAAGCTGTAGGCCGCCTTCGGGAACAGCGTGACGTTGGCCGCATGCGTCAGCGTGATCGCGAGCAGCGTGTAGCCGTCGCCGGGCGACTTGGCGGCCACGTCGGCGCCGATCTGCCCGCCGCTGCCGGGCTTGTTGTCGATCACCACGCTGACCTTCCAGCGCTCGCCGAGCTGCTGGCCGACCAGGCGCGCCATCACGTCGGTCAGGCCGCCGGGCGGGAACGGCACCACGTAGCGGATCGTCGCGCCGGGCTTCGGATAGTCGCCCGCCTGTGAAACCTGTGAAAAGCCCAGCGCAGGCCACAGGCCCGCGGCACCGATCAGTACTGCTCGTCGCTTCACGCTCGTCTCCTTCAAATGGCCGGCATGCTGCCCGCGACGCGGACTGGCTGCAAACCTATCGATATGCGCGGAAAGTCGTAGCTTCAGGACAGCTGTTGGGCTAGCGCCTCCGACACGTTCAATCCATCACGTTCCGCGGCGCGCCGCAGCTGCTCGCGCCGGGCGCCCGGCAGGCGCACGCCGTCGTCGCGCAGCATCTCGGTCACCAGCACCTCCAGCCGGTCGAGGAACATCTCGCGCCCGGCCAGCGCACCCGGGTCGATCACGATGAAGGTCTGGCCCAGGTGCGGCCGGTTGCCTTCGTCGACGAAGAAGCTCGACGCCTCGAAACCGAAGTTCGCGCCGATCAGCGCCGTCAMCAGCAGCTCGACCACCAGCGCCAACATCGCGCCCTTGGGGCTGCTGGCCGCGCCGATCGCGAGCATCGAGCCCTCCATGCCGGCCTTCGGATCGGTGGTGGGCTCGCCGTTCGCATCCAGCGCCCAGCCGAGCGGGATGCTGCGGCCCTCCTTGGCAGCGACCATCAGCTTGCCGCGCGCGACCTCGCTGAGGCTCAGGTCGATCAGCAGCGGGTCGGCACCGCGCCGCGGAAAGGCCGCAGCCACCGGGTTGGTGCCGAAGATCGGATGCCGCCCGCCAGCCGCCGGCATCGCCGACGGCGAGTTCGAGAAGCCGAGCCCCGCCATGCCGGCTGCGGTGACCGCGCGCAGGTGGTCGACGACGACCCCGCAGTGGTGACTGTTGACGATGCCGACGATGCAGATGCCGAGCTCGCCGGCGGTGCGGATGGCCTCGGCGATGGCCAGGTCGCAGGCCGGGAACGCGAGCCCCTCCTGCGCATCGACGACCAGCGCCGCGCCCTTGCGCTTGACGACCTGCGGCTGCGCGGCGCCATTGACGCGGTCGCATCGCAGGTGGCCGCTGTACTGCGCGATGCGGCTCAGGCCGTGCGAGGCCAGGCCCTGCGCCTCGGCCAGCACCAGCGCGCGGGCGGTCGATTCGGCCATCGCGGGGTTGGCGCCGGCGCGTTGCAGCGCGGCCGCGACGCGATGGCGCGCGTCGTCCAGCGTCATCACCGTCATGCGAGGGCCTCCAGCACCTTGGCCGCGATCAGCGCCGACACGCGCTCGTTGGCCTCGGCGGTGACGCCGGCGATGTGCGGCGTCAGCAGCAGGCTCGGGCAGCCGGCGAGCGGGCTGCCGGCGGGCAGCGGCTCGACCTCGAAGACATCGAGCGCCGCGCCGGCGAGGTGGCCGCTGCGCAGCGCCTCGGCCAGCGCCGCCTCGTCGACGACGCCGCCGCGTGCGGTGTTGATCAGGACCGCTCCGGGCTTCATCGCGGTCAGGCGCCGCGCATCGATCAGGTGGCGCGTGCTGTCGAGCAGCGGCACGTGCAGGCTGACGACATCGGCCTGCGCCAGCAGCGCGTCGAGCGCCAGCGACGGCAGGTCGGCGCCGGCCGGCATCGCGGCATCGTGCGCGATGACCCGCATGCCGAGCAGGCGCGCCAGCCGTCCCGTGAGCTGCCCGATCGAGCCGTAGCCGACCAGCCCCAGCGTCTTGCCGCCGATCTCGCGCCCGTTCGTCAGTGCGGCGCGCGGCCACTTGCCTGCGGCGACCTCGGCCGACGAGCCATAGGCGCCGCGCAGCAGCAGCATCGCGGTCGCGACGACGTACTCGGCCACGCTCTGCGCATTGGCGCCGGTGGCCGGGATCACGCGGATGCCGCGTGTTTCGCAGCCGGCCAGGTCGATGTTGTCGAGCCCGACGCCCAAGCGCCCGACGACCCTGCAGCGCGTGAGCGCCGCCAGCAGGTCGCCCCTGACCTGCGTGCGGTTGCGCACGATGATCGCGTCGACGCTGGACGCCAGCGCGATCATCCGCGCCGGATGGTCGACCAGCGTCGCGTCGTGCACGACCTCGTGCTTCGCGGCCAGCTGCGCCACCGCCGGCGCATCCATGAATTCGGTGATGAGGATCTTCATCGCCGGATCATGCACTCTCGAAAAGCCGGGTCAGCACGAACTCGCGGTGGCCCAGCGCCTCGGCCGCGGTCAGCCGGCCGTTGGCGGTGCGCAGCATCGATTCGAGCAGCTGGTCGCCCGCCTGGTCGAGCGTGATCTCGCGCTGCAGCAGCCCCGAGGTGTCGACATCGATGTGCTCGCCCATCAGCCGCACGGTGCGCGGGTTCGCGCAGATCTTGATCACCGGCACGATCGGGTTGCCGATCACGTTGCCCTGGCCGGTCGGGAAGAAGTGCACCGCAAAGCCCGACGCCGCGCACAGCGTCACCATCTCGGCCGCGGCCGACGACGAATCCATGAACCACAGGCCCGGGTGGGTCGGGATCTCGGCCTTGTCGATCACGCCGTCGACGGTGCAGGTCTTGCCGATCTTCTGGATGTTGCCGAGCGCCTTCTCCTCGATCGTCGTCAGCCCGCCGGCGATGTTGCCCTTGGTCGGCTGGCTGTCGGAGAGGTCGCTGGTCTTGTGGCGGTTGATCATGTCCTGGTAGCGGTTGAACATGAACATGAAGCGCTCGCGCACCGCGTCGTTCACGCAGCGCGCCGCGACGATCTGCTCGCCACCGGTGATCTCGGAGGTCTCGCCGAAACACAGCGTGCTGCCCAGCGGGTGCAGCTTGTCGAACGCATTGCCGACCGTCGGGTTCGCGCCGCAGCCCGAGGTGGTGTCGGACTCGCCGCACTTGGTGGAGACCCACAGCTCGCCGAGCGCGCAGGCCTCGCGCTGCTTCTCGCTCGCCCATTGCACGTACTCGCGGGCGGCGCGCGAGGCGCGCAGGATGGTGTCGTGGTCGCCATGGCCCTCGATGCCGAAGCCGATGACCGGCTTGCCGGTGGCGGCGATGCCGTCGACGACCTTCTTGGTCCAGCCGTCCTCGATGCCGATCACGACGACCGCCGCGACGTTCGGGTTGCAGCCGGCACCGATCAGCGTGCGGAAGTGCAGGTCGAGGTCGGCGCCGAACTGCAGCCGCCCGTACGGGTGCGGGATCGCCATCGTGCCCTTGATGTTGTGGGCGACGGCCTCGGCCGCGGCGTTGGACAGGTCGTCCAGCGGCAGGATGATCACGTGGTTGCGCACGCCAACGCGGCCGTTCTCGCGGCGGTAGCCCAGGAAGGTGGTGTTCTTCGAAATGACTGCCATGGTGGATCCCGTTACCAGCGCTTGGTCTTGATGTTCTGAACGTGGGCGTGCTCGCCGGCCTTGATCGGCGCGACCACCTTGCCCATGTCGATGCCGTACTTCAGCACCGTGTCGCCGACGGCCATGTCGCGCAACGCGACCTTGTGGCCGATCGGGATGTCCTGCCGCGCGACCAGCTCGGTCATGCGGTCCTCGTCCATGATCCAGCCGGCCAGCGGCATGCCGGCCTTGACGCCCTCGACCACCACCACCGCGACGCTGTCGTGGGCGTCGTGCAATACGAAATGAATCATCCGGAAACTCCTGCCGCGCAACGCGGCTGCCTGCAACGATGGCGGCGAATATCGGCCGGCGTTTCCTGGCTGTCAAACCAGTCATCCATATGACTTGGTTGACCTGAACCTCTTGGCCCTAGAATCGCGGCCATGCCGACCGCGCCCGTGCCTGCCCGTCCGCACTTCGAGGCCATCGCCCCGGAGTCGGCCGGCATGCCGCTGTACCGCGTCGTGAAGCGCGCGCTGCTGCAATCGATCGAGGCCGGCACCTGGGCGCCGGGGCAGACGCTGCCGAGCGAGACCGAGCTGGCGCTCGCGTTCGGCGTGTCGATCGGCACGCTGCGCAAGGCGGTCGACGAGCTGTCGGCCGAGCACATCCTGGTGCGGCGCCAGGGCCGGGGCACCTTCGTCGCGACGCACTCGGCCGACCGCTTCCTGTTCCAGTTCTTCCACGTCGAGCGCTCCGACGGGCTGCGCGAGGCGCCCTCCGTCGAGCTGGTGTCGTTCGACCGCACCAAGCTCGACGAGCCGGTGGCCGAGGCGCTGGGGCTGCGCGCCGGCGACGCCGCCTTCCAGTTCGAGAACCGGCTCGCGCTGCAGGGTCGCGCGGTCATCCTC
>NZ_JBFUGN010000055.1:0-14932 GCF_056402895.1 Rhizobacter sp. P3_B12
CTCCAGCGCCGCCACGCGCTGCTGCGCGGTGGTGATGCCGTCCAGCGCGCCGCGCCGTGCCTCGGCCACCAACTGGTCGCGCTGGCGGCGCGACTGCAGCAGGCCGGCGTCCGTCTCGTTCAGGCGGCTGCGCATCGTCGCCAGGTCGGCCTCCTGTTCGATGCGCGCCTGCTCGCGCTCGAGGTAGCCGTGCCGCGACACGAAGTTCCGGTCGGCCAGGTCCTTCAGGTCGGCCGCGCGCTGGCGTGCGAGCGGCACGGTCTGCTCCAGCTTGCGAACCGCTTCGAGCGTCGACTGGCGGCTCGCCTCGCGCTGCCCCCTCTCGGCGTCGAGCCGGGCCAGGCGGGCGAGGTGCTCGCCGACCTGGCCGGCCAGCATGCGGCGGGCCTCGTCGAAGTCGCCGTCACTGACCGACGCGGGGCGCCGTAGCGGCGCGTCGTGCCCGCCAGCCACCGCATCGAGCAAGGCCTGCCCGCGCGCGATCTGCAATCGGGCCGCCGCCAGCTCGCCTTCGCTGCGCTGCAGGTCGGCCTGCGTGACGGTCGGGTCCAGCTCGATCAGCACGTCGCCCGCGCGCACCATCTGCCCCTCGGCCACGCGGATCRCACGCACCGTGCCGGCCTCCAGCGGCTGCACGGTCTTGCTGCCCTCGGCCGGCACCACCCGGCCAGGCGCCACCGCGACGATGTCGAGCCGGCCGAACACCGCCCACAGCAGCGCGAGCGCCGCGAAGCCGAGCAGCAGTCCGATCGCCACATGCGGCGCCGGCGACAGCGGCGTCTCCTGCAGCGACTGCGCGGCCGGCAGGAACTGCAGCTCGTGCGGCAGGCGGCGTGGCGGCGCCAGCTCGGCGCGGGCTTTCCAGGCCAGGCGCAGTGCGCGGCCGTAGCGACCCAGCAAATCGCCGAACGCGATCAGGGCGAGCGGAACCCTCGTCATCGGCACTCCTTCATGCGGGCGCTTCATCCGTGCTGCAGGCGGTGCAGCCGCGCGTAGTGCCCGGCCTCGCGCCGCAGCAGCTCGGCATGCGGGCCGGCCTCGACGATGCGGCCCTCATCCATCACGACGATGCGGTGGGCATCGCGCACCGCCGACAAGCGGTGCGCGATGACGATCACCGTGCGGCCGTGGCAGATCGCCTTCATGTTGTCGTGCACGATGCGCTCGGATTCGACGTCCAGCGCGCTGGTCGCCTCGTCGAAGACCAGGATGCGCGGGTTGCCCATCAGCGCGCGCGCGATCGCCAGCCGCTGGCGCTGCCCGCCCGACAGCGTCGAGCCGTGCTCGCCGACCAGCGTGTCGTAGCCCTCCGGCAGCGCGGTGATGAACTCGTGCGCGCCGGCGAGCGTCGCGGCCTGGATCACCGCCTCCAGCGGCGTGCCGGCATCGGCCAGCGCGATGTTCTCGCGGATGCTGCGGTTGAACAGCATGTTGTCCTGCAGCACGACGCCGATCTGCCGGCGCAGCGAACTCGATTCGAGGGTCGACAGGTCGATGCCGTCGATCAGCACGCGCCCGCGTTCGGGGACGTACAGCCGCTGCAGCAGCTTCGCGAGCGTGCTCTTGCCCGAGCCGGAGCGGCCGACGATGCCGATCACCTCGCCGGCCGCGATGTCGATCGACAGGCCGTGGATCGCCGGCGCGCGGTCGGGGCGGTAGCGGAACTGCACGTCGTCGAAGGTGATGCGGCCGCTCACGCGCGGCAGGCTGCCGCGCGCGCCGCTGCTCTCGGTGTGGGTGTCGAGGATGTCGGCGAGGCGCTGCATCGACACGCCGGTCTGCTGGAAATCGGTCCACAGCTGCGCCAGGCGCATCACCGGCTGCGCGACCTGGCCGGCCAGCATGTTGAACACCACCAGCTGGCCGACGCTCATGCGGCCGTCGATCACCAGCCGCGCGCCGAAGTACAGCGTCGCGAGCGTGACCAGCTTCGACACCATCGAGACGCCACCCTGCGCGAGGCTCGCGATCGTGGTGGTGCGCAGGCCCGCCGACGCGTAGCTGGCGAGCTGCTGGTCCCAGCGGCGCGTCCATTGCGGCTCCACGGCCAGCGACTTGACGGTGTCGATGCCGTGCACCGTCTCGACCAGGAAGGCCTGGTTCTCGGCACCGCGGTTGAACTTGTCGTTCAGGCGTGCACGCAACAGCGGCGTGAGGGCCAGCGACAGCAGCAGGTAGCACGGCAGCGAGGCCAGCACGATCAGCGTCAGCCAGCCGCTGTAGCACAGCATCACCGCGATGAAGACGACCGAGAACAGCAGGTCGAGCACGACGGTGAGCGCGTTGCCGGTCAGGAAGCTGCGGATGTTCTCGAGCTCGCGCACGCGCGCCACCGTGTCGCCGACGCGCCGCGCCTGGAAGTACGCGAGCGGCAGCGCCAGCAGGTGGCGGAACAGCCGCGCGCCGAGCTCGACGTCGATGCGGCTCGTGGTGTGCGCGAACACGTGGCTGCGCAAGGCCGTCAGCACGACCTCGAAGACCATCACGGTGCCCAGGCCGATCGCGATCACGTCGAGCGTCGTGAAGCCGCGGTGCACCAGCACCTTGTCCATCACCACCTGGAAGAACAGCGGCGTGACCAGCGCGAACAGCTGCAGCGCGAGGCTCACCAGCAGCACCTCGCCGAGCAGCCGGCGGTGCCGCACGACCGACGGGATGAACCAGGTGAAGTCGAACCTGCCCCATTCGCGGCCGGCCGAGGCCCGCGACGCGAACAGGATCAGTTCGCCGGACCAGCGCGCGCGCAGCGCCTCGTGGCTGAGCAGTTCCGGGCGGCCGAGCGCCGGGTCATGGACCAGCACCTGGTCGCCGTCGATGCGGGCGATGATGAAGAAGCCGGACGCTGATCGCGCCATGACGGGCAGGGCCAGGCGCGGCAACCGGTCGATGCTGCTGCGAACCGACCTGGCCTGCAGCTGCAGCTGCTTGGCCGCCAGCAGGATGTCCTGCGTCGACCACGGCCGCCCCCGCGCGGCCAGCTCGTGGGCCAGTTGCTCGGGGTCGGCCGCCACGCCATGCAGCCGCGCCATCATCACCAGGCTGGCGAGCCCGGTGTCGACCGCGCGGCCGGCGGGTGCCGCCGGGTGCGTCAGGGCTTCGATCTCAGTTCCACGCAGCCAGCACGAGCGGCGTGCTGCTGCCGGCCACGGACATCGGCAGGGTGTCGGTCGAGGCCGGTGGCGCGAATGCCGCCATCGCGCTGACCAGTCCATCGACCGCGGACTGCGTCACGGCGGCCGGTGCCGCGGAGGTGGTGACGCTCAGCGCGGTCTCGCGGCTGCTGCCGGCGCTGACGACGGTGGCGGTGGCCGTGGTCGATATCGCGGCCACGATCGCGGCGAGATCCATCTCGCTGTCATCGCTGAAGATGATCTTCTGCAGCGGGTTGTAGGCGTTGGTCGTGCTGCCGCCGTACAGGAAGTCTTTCACGGTGATGGTGTCCGTGGTGTCGTTGACCGAGATGACCAGCGAGGCGCCCGATCTGGTGAGCGTCACACCGTCGTGCCCGACGTTGGTGWAGGACAGCTTGTTGTCCCTGCCGGCGGCGGAGTCGTAGGTGGAGAGGAGGGTGTCCWGGYCRTCGCCCTTGGMGAACWSGTAGGTGTCRTTGCCGAGRCCGCCRGTGATGGTGTCGTTGCCCAGGCCACCGGTGATGGTGTCGTCGCGGAGGGTGCCGACCAGGGTSTCGTTGCCGKYGGTKCCYTTGTAGACCKCCGCGAGGATCSYGTCGATGCCCGGGCTCTCGTCCGGAGGTGTGTCGGAGAACCTGACGGACTGCAGCGGGTTGTAGCCGTTGAGGGGGTCGTTGCCGTAGAAGAAGTCCTTCACCGTGATGGCGTCCGTCGTGCTGCCGATGACGGAGGCGATCAGCGAGTTGCCGGAGCGTGTCAGCTGGACTTCGCTCGTCTTCAGGTCGGTGAACACCAGCTTGTCGGCCTTGCCGGCGGTGGTGTCGTAGGTGGAGGCGATGGTGTCCAGGCCGTCGCCCTTCGCGAACTGGTAGGTGTCGCTGCCGAGGCCGCCGGTGATGGTGTCGTTGCCCTKGCCGCCGGTGATGGTGTCGTCGCGGAGGGTGCCGACCAGGGTGTCGTTGCCGTCGGTGCCGCTGTAGAGCTTTTCGAGAATCTTGTCGATGCTCAGCGTTTCGTTGATTTTCAGCGTCTCGTCGATGAACTGGACGGACTGCAGCGGGTTGTAGCCGTTGAGCGGGTTGTCGTTGTAGAAGAAGTCCTTCACCGTGACGGCGTCCGTCGTGCTGCCGATGATGGAGGCGATCAGCGAGTTGCCGGAGCGCGAGAACTGGACCTTGTCCGGCGCCAGGTTGGTGAACACCAGCTTGTCGCTCTTGCCGGCCGTGGTGTCGTAGGTGGAGGCGATGGTGTCCTGGCCGTCGCCCTTGGCGAAGTTGTAGATGTCGCCGCCGAGGCCGCCGGTGATGGTGTCGTTGCCCTTGCCTCCGGTGATGGTGTCGTTGCCGGCGCCGCTGGTGATCGTGTCGCTGCGGACGGTGCCGACCAGGATGTCGTTGCCGGTGGTGCCCTTGTAGACCGCCGCAAGGATGTCGTTGATGTCCAGGGTCTTGTCGGTGAACTTGACCGACTGCAGCGGGTTGTAGCTGTTGAGCGGGTTGTCGTCGCGGAAGAAGTCGTTGACCGCGATGGAGTCGGTGGAGCCGGTGACGGAGGCGATCAGCGAGGTGCCGGAGCGAGAGAACTGGACCCTGCTCGACGCCAGGTTCGTGAACGCCAGCGTGTCGGTCTTGCCGGAAGTGGCGTCTTCGGTGGAGGCGATGATGTCCTGGCCGTCGCCCGCGGCGAAGTTGTAGGTGTCGCTGCCAAGGCCGCCGTCGAGGACGTCGTTGCCGGTRCCGCCGGTGAGGGTGTCGTTGCCGCCGAGGCCGAGAAGGGTATCGCCACTGGTGGTGCCTGCGAGAGTGTCCGCGGCCAAGGTGCCTGTCTTGGTTGCCATGCGAGGGTGCTCCGGTTGCCGAAATGTCGAAGTCGGCAAGGGTAGGCAAGGGGGCGAGGGCACGTCTACGGTGCAAAGCGCCCCTTCGGAGCGGGAACTGGCGTCGAAACCGGGTCATTTTCCGGCCATCGCACCGGGCGTGCGCGGGGTGTACTGGCAGGGTGCCGCAAGCCATGTGGCCTCGTCCCCAGGAGCCAGTTCCCATGACCGTCCACCCGTCCTTCACCTTGCGCCTCGCCGGCGTGCTGGTGGCCACCGCCGTCGCGCTGCCTGCGGTTGCCCGCTGCATCGATGACGAAGGCATGGAACCCGGGGTCAGCTACGGCGCCAAGCCGCTGGCGGGCGATGCCGGCGGCCCGCGCGCCACGCTGCAGGCGATGGTGCAGGAGGCGCTGCGGCGCAGCCAGGCCATCGGCGCCGCCAAGCTGCTGGCCGAAGCCGCCGCCGCCGATGTCGACGAAACCCGCATGTCGCGCCGTCCGCAGGCCGGCCTGAGCGGCACGCTCGGCCGGGTCGGCAGCTCTGGCCCGAACACCGACAGTGTCAGCGGCAACCAGGCCCGTGTCGGCCTGAGCGTCAGCGCACCGCTGTTCGACGGCGGCCGCATCACCCAACTGACAGACTGGCGCACCCACCTGGCCGAGGCGGCCCGCTTGGGCCAGATCAGCGCCGAGGAACAGGTCGCGCTGACGACGGTGTCGCTGGCCATGGACCGCAGCCGCTACCGCATGCAGGCCCAGGTCTACCAGCAGTACTCGCGCAAGATGAGCTGCCTGGTCGAGGCGCTGGAAACCATCGTGCGCGCCGACAAGGGCCGCACCAGCGAGCTGGTGCAGGCGCAGAAGAACCAGCAGCAGGCCGACCTGCAGCAGGTGCAGACGCTGTCGATGGTGCGCCAGATCGAGGTCAAGCTGCGCCGCTTCGTCGGCGACGGCCTGCCGGGCACCGAGGGTTTGTCGTCGGTGCTGCTCGACGTGCCGGCGCTGCCCGAGCTGCAGGCGCAGGCCGAACGCGCCGCCGAGATCGCCCAGCTCGACCAGCAGGCCGCCGCCGCCGACAGCTATGCCAACGCCGTGGTGGCCGGGCAGAAGCCGCAGGTCAACTGGACCGTGGGCGGCAGCAAGGCCAAGGGCGCCGGCGACGGCACCAACTGGTCGGCCGGCGTCAGCTTCAACATCCCGCTCTACAACGCGAGCAACGACTACTCGACGCTGGCTGCCCGCAAGCGCGCCGAGGCCGCCCGACTGCAACGGGCCGACGCCCTCGAAGCCCGCAAATTCCGCATGGCCGAAGTGCACGAGCAGGCCACGTCGGCCTTCGACCGCGCGCAGCGCGTCATCAGCGTGCTGCGCGACAGCGACCGGGTGCGCAACTTCACGCTGCAGCAATGGCAGCAGCTCGGCCGGCGCTCGCTGTTCGACGTGATGGCCGCCGAGGGCGACCACTACGGCCTGCGCGTCGCCTACGTGAATGCGCTGTACGACGGCGAGCAGGCGAACGCGCTGCTGCGCTCGCTGGGCCTGGGCATCGGCGCCTGGCTGCAATGAACTTCCTCTGATCCGGGACGACGACACCATGGGAACCAACGACACCAGCCTGCTGGCGCCGCTCGCGCTGCACCCGCAGGCCTTCATCGACGCCGAGGCCCACGTGCACGGCGACTGCGTCGTCAAGAGCGGCGCCCACATCTGCCGCGGCGTGACGATCGACGCCGGCTGCCACATCGGCGCCAACGTCGTGTTCGTCGAGGCCGAAGGCCATGAGCCGGTCGGCACCACGGTGCGCCGCCAGGCCTGGATCGGCGCCAACTCCACCATCTACGGTGGCCTGACGATCGCCGCCAAGGCGGTCGTGCGCCCCGGCTCGGTCGTCACGCGCTCGGTGCCGCCGGGCGCCATCGTCGAGGGCAACCCGGCCGCCATCGTCGGCTACGTCGACACCGACAAGGGCCCGGCCAGCGCGGTGCACCTGCCGAGCGCGGCCAACGGCTTCAAGATCGAGACCACGCCGGTGCAGGGCGTCACGGTGCACCACTTCCCGGTGATCCGCGACCTGCGCGGCGACCTGACGGTCGGCGAGTTCGACCGCCATGTGCCGTTCAAGCCGCTGCGCTACTTCATGGTGTTCGGCGTGCCCAGCCGCGAGATCCGCGGCGAGCATGCCCACCACCGCTGCCACCAGTTCCTGATCTGCCTGAAGGGCAGCTGCGCGGTGGTGGCCGACGACGGCACGCGCCGCGTCGAGGTGGTGCTGGACTCGCCGCAGCGCGGGCTGTACCTTCCGCCGATGACCTGGGGCATCCAGTACAAGTACTCGCCGGATGCGATGCTGATGGTGTTCGCCTCCGACTACTACGACGCGGCGGACTACATCCGCGACTACGGCGTCTTCACCGACCTGGTTGCCGCGAAATGACCGCGCCGCGGCTGGGCAAGGCCAGGCGCGTGCAGGGCAAGACGCTGGTCTTCCGGGACGCAGCGGTCGACGACGCCGAGTTCATCCTCGGGCTGCGCACCGACGAGCTGAAGTCGCGCCACCTGTCGCGCACCTCGGGCGCGCTGGCCGACCAGCAGGCCTGGCTGGCCGGCTACGCGCAGCGCGACGGCGAGGCCTACTTCGTCATCGAGAGCCTGGCCGGCGAGAAGCTCGGCACGGTGCGACTCTATGACGCGCAAGGCGACAGCTTCTGCTGGGGCAGCTGGATCCTGTCGGACGCCGCCCCGTCGTCGGCCGCGATCGAGTCGGCGCTGATGGTTTACGCGTATGCCCTCGATACCCTGGGCTTTACGAATGCGCACTTTCAGGTCAACCTCGCGAATGAGCGCGTCTGCGCCTTCCACGAGCGTTTCGGCGCCCAGCGGGTCTCGCAGGACGATGTCGAGATCGAGTACACGCTGGCGAATGCGGCGATCCGTGAGGCGATGAAGCGCTATGCCCGTTTCCTGCCCGACCCTCTCAAGGTGAGCATCTGACATGGTTCCCTTCCTCGACCTGAAGTCCGTGCAGCTGCAGCAGCGTGCCGAGCTGGTGGCCGCCTTCGAGCGCGTGCTCGATTCGGGCTGGTACATCATGGGCGACGAGCTGAAGCGCTTCGAGCAGGAGTACGCGGCCTACTGCGGCGCGGCGCACTGCGTGGGCGTTGCCAACGGGCTGGATGCGCTGAGCCTGGCGCTGCGTGCGCTGGACGTCGGCGCCGGCGACGAGGTGATCGTGCCGTCGAACACCTACATCGCGACCTGGCTGGCCGTGACGCACGTCGGCGCGACGCCGGTGCCGGTGGAGCCCGACGACCGCACGCACAACATCGATCCGGCGCGCATCGAGGCCGCCATCACGCCGCGCACCAGGGCCATCATGCCGGTGCACCTGTATGGCCAGCCGGCCGACATGGCACCCATCCTCGAGATCGCCCGCCGCCGCGGCCTGAAGGTCGTCGAGGACGGCGCACAGGCGCATGCCGCGCGCTACAAGGGCGAGCGCCTGGGCGCCCACGGCGATGCGGTGGCCTGGAGCTTCTACCCCGGCAAGAACCTCGGCGCGCTCGGCGACGGCGGCGCCGTCACGACGCACGACGAAGGCGTGGCCGCGCGGTTGCGCGAACTGCGCAACTACGGCTCGAAGGTCAAGTACCACAACGAGGTGATCGGCTGGAACTCCCGGCTCGACGAGCTGCAGGCCGCGCTGCTGCGCGTGAAGCTGCCGAAGCTGGAGGCCGACAACCGRCACCGTGCGGCCATCGCACAGCGCTACCTGCAGGCTTTTGCCGGCTTCGAGCTGGTGCTGCCGCAGGTGCCGAGCTGGGCCGAACCGGCCTGGCACCTGTTCGTCGTGCGGCACCGCCAGCGCGATGCGCTGGCGAAGCGGCTGGCCGATGCCGGCATCGGCACCGTCATCCACTACCCGGTCGCGCCGCACCTGCAGCCGGCCTATGCCTCGCTCGGCCTGCAGGCCGGCGCGCTGCCGATCTCGGAGGCGATGCATGCGCAGGTGCTGAGCCTGCCGATCGGCCCGACGCAGACCGGCGAGCAGACCGAAGAGGTGATCGGCGCGGTGCGGAATGCACTCGAGGCACTCGAGGCGCTGGGCTGATCCATGAACATCACCACCGTCATCCCGGCCTACAAGACGCGCTACATCCACGACCTGCTGCACTCGCTGCGCTACCAGACGCGGCCGTCGCAGCAGGTGATCATTTCCGACGACAGCCCGCACGGCGAGTTTCGCGAGGTCTTCCATTCCGAGACCTTCACGCAGCTGCGCGCGGGGCTGAACATCGAATTCCACGAAGGGCCGCGCAACGGTGCCTACGAGAACCTGAAGCACCTGGTGCGGCTGTGGAACGGGCGTTCCGAGCTGCTGCACATCATGCTCGACGACGACGTGATGTACCCCGAGTTCTACGAGCGCCACCTGGTGGCGCACAACTCGGCCGATTTCTCGTGCTCGGTGAGCCGCCGCTGGGTGGCCAACGAGGCCGGGCAGCCGATGACCGGCCAGCCGGTGCCGGCGGCGATTGCGCACAACGCGAGCCGCATGATCGCGCTGAACGACGACGTGATGTTCATGAGCACGGTGGCCGAGTGCAAGAACTACTTCGGCGAGTTCTCGAACGCGATCTTCCGCGCCGATTGCGCCGACCTGCTGCTCAAGCCGGCCCTGGGCGACGTGTCGTACGCCGGGCTGTGGGACCTGGGCGCCTTCGTCGCGGCCAGCATCCGCCGACCGCTGTGCCACATCCAGGATCACCTCGGCTACTTCCGCATCAGCGCGGGGCAGAACTCGTCGAACGTGAACAGCCCGTTCATGAAGGGCGCGCACCTGGGGTTCGTCGCGCTGGCCGTCGGCGGGCACCGCACCGGCCGCCTGAGCCCCGAGCTGCTGCAGCAGTGCTGCCGCATCATCCAGCCGGCGCTGAACCTGCGCTATGGCAGCCAGCCCGACATGCAGCCGTTCTGCGCGCTGCTGCCCGAGCTGGCGGCGGGGGCGGGCGGCGCCGAGGAGCGCTTCATCGCCGCGTGGAACGACTTCCTCGCGACGCACGGCTTCTGAGTACGCCGCCGAGCACGCCGCGATGCTGAAGCTCGACCGCTACAAGGCCTGGATCTCGAAGAGCAACCCGTTCGAGCTCGAGAGCTGGGTGCGTGCGCTGCTGGTGCACTACTTCTTCCATGTGTCCGACAAGGCGATCGTCGAGGTGCTGCAGGCGCCGGACCAGCCGTCGGCCGCGCGCACGGTCAACCTGATGACGCCGACGGTGTTCAAGGGCACCGGCCGCATCCGCCTGGCACCCACCGTGGTGTTCGGCGTGCCGCGTTCGCCGGGCAGCTACGGCTGCAGCTACATCGAGGCGCGCACGCCGCAATCGCTGATCGAGATCGGCGAGGGCACGACGATCAACAACCGCGCGGTGATCGTGTCCGAGGGCGCGGCCATCCACATCGGCCGGCGCTGCCTGATCGGCTCGGAGTTCCAGGTGATGGACTCCAACGCGCACCAGCTGGCGCTCGGCCAGCGGCACCTGCCGGACCAGCAGCCGCGGCCGGTGGTGATCGAGGACGAGGTCTTCATCGGCAGCCGCGTGACGCTGCTGAAAGGCTGCCGCATCGGGCGCGGCAGCGTGATCGCGGCCGGCGCGGTGGTGCCGCCGAAGTTCGATGCACCGCCGCTGTCGGTGATCGCCGGCAACCCGGCGGTGATCGTGGGGCAGGTCCAGAACACCGTTTGACCAAGCACGTGAACAACCAGGAGACGAGAACATGCACGACGAACTCATCGCATCGGTGGCCAACGACTGGTGGTACTACAACGTCGAGCTGGCGCCGGGGCTGATCACGAAGGGCACGCACATGCCGCGCGTGCCGATGATGCCGCGCATGCTGTTGCGCAACGCGAACCTGCAGGGCATGGACTGCCTGGACATCGGCAGCATGGAGGGCCTGATCCCGACGCTGATGACGCGCCAGGGTGCGAAGCGCGTGCTGGCGACCGATGCGCTGCCGCACTGCGAGAAGAAGATGAACGCGATCAAGACGATCTACGGCGCGAACTTCGACTTCAGGCAGATCGGGCTGCTGTACGACCTGAGCGTGAAGCTGAAGGACGAGGGCGGCTTCGACTTCATCAACCTGTCGGGCGTGCTGTACCACGTGTTCTCGCCGATGCACGTGCTGGCGGGGATCCGGCCGCTGCTGAAGAAGAACGGGCTGATGATCGTCTCGACCAACGTGATGCGCCGCGAGGGCCACACGCTGGAATACAACCACCGCGGCAACCTGCAGCGCGAGACCAACACCTTCTGGTACCACTCGGTGCCGATGCTGGAATCGCTGATCCGCTTCTTCAAGATGGTGCCGATCGACTGCTACTACTGCCCGCATTCGGACGTGAACCCGGCGAACTTCGCGCCGGGGGTGGACAGCGGCTACATGTCGGTGATGTGCCGGGCGGTGGAGGATGCCGACATCCAGGACGGCGACGCGTGGGCCGCCGGGGCGCGGATGGCGTCATGGGAGTTCCTGTCGCTGTGCAACGGCGAGATGATGAACGGGCAGCCCCGTTCAAGCATCTCGTACCGTGGCGACCAGGATGCGGGCGGCAAGGCCCCGAAGGGCATCGACCTGTTCCAGACCATCGCCGACGAGCGGCATGTGGTGAGGGCGGTGGATGATTCGAGGAATGCGCATACGTTGCGGTTGGCGGATATGTATTGACTATCCGGGCGCTGAATCAGCCTTGGATGAATTTGGCGAGACCTTCGCGTGCCTTGTTGACTTGCTTGATGGCATCGGTGGGTGTCATGCCATTGAATCTGGCAAGCGGATTGTTTTCAGGAAAATCGAACTTCTCGACACCAGCATTCTTGTCTGGATGCAGGGCAAGGGACCAGACTCTCAGCGTGATCTTGATGTTGCTTACCTGCTTGGCATACTCTTTCTTCCGGAAGTCGCTAGTGTCCAGACCCAAAATCTGTAGTGCATTGTCGATACTGCTCGAATTCTGCGGTGGAGAAGATTTCGTATCGTCAAATTCGGTCTCCGCCGATTCGGCATCGTCGAGTGCCTTTTTTGCTGCGCGGTAGGCCTCGTTGAAGTAGGGGATGCTGTCTTTGTGTCTGGTGTTGAGATTCTCCTGCATGCCCTTGTGTATCGCATCGAGTGCTTCGATTGAGGTTGGCCACCCAAATTCGCGCAGTGCCTCGTCCCCTGTTATCTCGTAGTTGATTCGCTGATTATCGGCGGCGGTCGCTCTGGCCTCCAATTCGCGCTTCGCTATGTTGAAATCTCTGTTCAATCCTCCCGCCGCGATTTCTTTTCCAGCGAAGGCGCTGTTTTCTACGGCCCTGACCTTGATGTGATATGCCTTCGTAAGATGATAACTCGTTGGAGGGTGGCCGAACGATTTCATGATGCCATCGATGTCGGCGGCGCTGGATGATCCATTTTCCATGGAATCGATGGTTTTATTCGCCTGCTCCTTGTTCTTCTTGAACTTCTCTGCTTTCTCACTCTTGTTGGCCCTGGGGCTTGTAATTTTTTCGAAGCTCTCTCTCACCTTTTTGAATTTGATTTTTTCGAACATATGGAATCCTTCAATGGATCGCTGAACATCCAGCGTCCACTGGGTGGCGCCCATTCCGGGAAGGTTCCATCAGTAGCCAGCTTGAGTCGGTTGATCCTGTTCGGATTGGACCGATCGCTCGCATGCGAACGCTATCCAAGCTCGCTCACTTCCGCCAACCGAAACACCGCCACCGCCTCCACCAGCCTTTGCGCCTGCAGCTTGAGGCTCTCCGCCGCCGCCGCGCTTTCCTCCACCAGCGCAGCGTTCTGCTGCGTCGCCTGATCCATCTGCGCGATCGCGGTGCCGACCTGCGAGACACCGGTGCTTTGCTCGCTGGTCGCCACGCTGATCTCGCTGACCAGGTCCGTCACGCGGCGGATGGCCGCCACCACCTCGCCCATCGTCGAGCCGGCCTGGTCGGCCAGCGTGCTGCCCCGGGCCACGCGCTCGACGCTGGTGCCGATCAACGCGGTGATCTCCTTCGCGGCCGCCGCGCTGCGCTGCGCGAGCGCACGCACCTCGYCGGCCACCACCGCGAAGCCGCGGCCCTGCTCGCCGGCGCGCGCCGCCTCCACTGCGGCATTCAAGGCCAGGATGTTGGTCTGGAACGCGATGCCATCGATCACGCCGACGATCTCGGCGATCTGGTTCGAGCTGTCGTGGATGCCTTTCATCGTCTGCACGACGTGGGTCACCACGTCGCCGCCGCGCTGTGCCACGCCGCTCGCGCCGGCAGCCAGCTGGCTGGCCTGCGCCGCGTTGTCGGCGTTCTGCCGCACCGCCGCGCCCAGCTCGTCCATCGACGACGCCGTCTGCTGCAAGGCCGCGGCCTGCTGCTCGGTGCGCAGGCTCAGGTCGTTGTTGCCTTGCGCGATCTCGGTGCTGGCGGTCGCCACGCCCTCGGCATTCGCACGCACGCCGCGCACCAGCCGGGTCAGCTGCTGCTGCATCTCGGCCAGGGCCGTCAGCAGCATCGCGGTCTCGTCGCGGCCGCGCGGACGCACGGCCAGCGTCAGGTCGCCGCCGGCCACCGCCTGGGCCACCTCCACCGCCTGGTTCAGCGGGCGCACGATCATCCGGCTTACGCCGATGCCGACGATCACGCCCAGCAGCGTCACGCCGAACATCACCGCCAGGCTCAGCCGGATCGCCCGCCGGCCGTCGGCCGACGCGCGCGCTGCGATGTCGGCGCTCTCCGCGGCAATGCGCTGCGCCGCGTCGCCCAGCAGCTTCACCGGCTCGCGGTCCATGCCCTTCACGCCGTTGTCACCTGCAGCCGGGTCGAAGCCCGCCGCGGTGAAGGCGGCGTAACCCTGCCGGTAGCCTTCACCCATGCGGGCATGCGCCTGCAGGAAGCGCTCGACCCGCGTGCGGGTCTCGCCGTCCGGCAAGGTGTCGCGCAGCCGCGCCGCGCCGTCGGCCACCGACTTCTCTTCCTTCTGGAACGCGCCCCAGTAGCGTTCGAGCTGCTGCGGATCCTTGCCGCGCAGCAGCGTGTTCTTCCACTCCTGCACCTGGGTCTTGAAGCGGCTTTCCAGGTCGGCCGCGGCCCGCTCGTGCGCGACGTGGGTCTGCACGATGGTGTCGTAGGCGGTGAGCGACCGGTCGAGCTGGTGGATGCCGAACAGCGCCGCGAGCAGCAGCAGGGCAAGCGTGAATCCGAAGGCCAGGGGAAGTTTCAGATTCAGCTTCATGGCGCGCGCTCCGTGCTGCTGGGGCCCGCCAAGCATAGACCTGCGGGGCGACCCGCGGCGGATTTAAATCAGCGGCCCGTGGCGCTGCGTATCCTCGACCAGCAGCCGGTGCTGCTCCGCGCTGAGAGCCGCAGCGGCAACCACCGTCGACGGCGGTGCGGCGTCATGCGCCAGCAACTCACCGGCCGGCGCCGCCAACAGCTCGCTCAGCTGCACCGTTGGCGCGGCGCTCTTCTCCTTGGCGAACCACACATCCGCCATCTGATGCTGCGAGCCATCGCTCATCGCCACGCTCGACACCAGCCCCAACAGGTTCCCATGGTCCACCTGCGTGCCGGTCACCGCGTGCAGGTCCAGCGACACGATGCCCGCATCCGCCAGCGATTTCAGCTCTCCCGCATCGGTCTTGCCGTCGTGGTTGGCATCCACCCACACGCGCAGGTCCTTGAACTGCGAATCCGCAGCGCTGATCACCCCATCGTGGTTGCCGTCCAGCTGCGCCAGCGCCGCGTAGCCGTTGGCCGCACGCGTGCCGTCGGCCAGCCGCGAGCCGATGCCGAACAGCTCGCTGCCGTCGTTGATCACGCCATCGTGGTTGCGGTCGATCGCCAGCAGCGCCGAGCCCTCGGCGATCCAGCCGCTGCGCGCCGTGCTGCCGGTGGCCGCGATATCGAAGCTCACGCCCTGGCTCGCCGCCGTCGTGTGGATGC
>NZ_JBFUGN010000056.1:0-14797 GCF_056402895.1 Rhizobacter sp. P3_B12
GCGATCGCCCGGCTGTCGGCGAAGCTGCGCAGGCTGCGCACCTGGCCGGGCGCCGCGCCGGGCACGTCGAGCTGCACCGGCTCGGCACCGGTGGCCAGCAGCAGCGCGCCGAACGGCCGCGTTGTGCCACCGGCGAGCCGCAGCCGGCGCGCGGCGACATCGATCGCGTCGACGCGCGTGTCCAGCAGCAGCTCGATGCGGCGTTCGGCGTACCAGTCGCCGGGCCGCAGCGGCATCCAGTCGGCCTCGGCCGTGCCGGCCAGGAAGTCCTTCGACAGGTTCGGCCGGTCGCAGGGGGGATCGGTGTCGGCACTGAGGATCGCCAGGCGCCCCTCGTAGCCTTCGCGGCGCAGCGTGTCGGCTGCGGCCAGCCCGGCCGCTCCGCCGCCGACGATGACCACGTCGTCGAGCGTGCCCTGTGTCACCTCGCGRCGCGAACGTGGCGCGGCGACGATGCGCTCGCGGGCGAACAGCTGGCCGTCGCGCTGCTCGACGCGCCAGCAGGGCAGGTCGTCGAGCGCCGGCGCGCACAGGGCCGCGCCGCTGCGGATGTCGAACTGCGCGTGGTGCATCGGGCAGTGCAGCACATGGCCGTCGAGCAGGCCGTCGGCCAGCGCCGCGTGGTAGTGGGTGCATTGCCCGCCGATCGCGTAGACCGCATCGCCCCGGCGCAGCAGCAGCGCGTCTTCGCCATCGATCTGCCCGGCGAGCATCGCGCCGTCGGCGATGCGCTCGAGCGGGACGCCCGCCTTCAGGTCGGGCCGCAGGGTGGTGTCGGTCATGACGCGCTCCGGTGGGTTGCGGCAAACATCGTGGCACAAATGGCTGTGACAATGCCGCCTCACCATGAGCGACACCTCGCGTCCCGATCCCGACGCCCTGCTTGCGCAGCTGCGCGACGAGGCCCAGCGCGCCACGCGCGGCCGGCTGCGCATCTACTTCGGCTCGTCGGCCGGCGTCGGCAAGACCTGCGCGATGCTGGCGGCCGCGCGCAAGATGCGCTCCGACGGCGTCGACGTGCTGGCCGGCATCGTCGAGACACACGGCCGCAGCGAGACCGCGGCGCTGCTCGACGGCCTGCCGGTGCTGCCCGCGAAGACGGTCGAGCACCGCGGCCGGCAGCTCGCGGAGTTCGACCTCGACGGCGCGCTGGCGCGCCGGCCGGCGCTGGTGCTGGTCGACGAGCTGGCGCATTCGAACGTGGCCGGCTCGCGCCATCCGAAGCGCTGGCAGGACGTCGAGGAGCTGCTGGCCGCCGGCATCGACGTCTACAGCACGCTGAACGTGCAGCACCTGGAGAGCCTGAACGACGTGGTCGGCGGCATCACCGGCATCGTGGTGCAGGAAACGCTGCCCGACACCTTCTTCGACCGGGCCGACGAGATCGTGATGGTCGACACGCCGGCCGACGAGYTGATCGMGCGCCTGCACGCCGGCAAGGTCTACCTGCCGGCGCAGGCCGAGCGCGCGGCGAAGAACTTCTTCCGCAAGGGCAACCTGATGGCGTTGCGCGAGCTGGCGCTTCGCCGCACCGCCGATCGCGTCGAGGACGACGTGCAGGCCTACCGCAGCGACCGCGCGATCGCGCAGGTCTGGAAGACCGAGGGCGCGCTGCTGTGCTGCATCGGCCCGCAGCCGGGCGCCGAGCACGTGGTGCGCAGCACCGCGCGACTGGCGCAGCAACTGGCCGTCACCTGGCATGCGGTGTATGTCGAGACGCCCACGCTGCAGCGGCTCCCCGGCCACCGGCGCGAAGCCATCCTGCAGACCGTCAAGCTGGCGCAGGAACTGGGGGCGAGCACGGCCGTGCTGCCGGCCCAGGACGTGGCGTCCGCCCTGGTCGCGCACGCCCGGGCGAACAACCTGTCGAAACTGGTGCTCGGCTGCGGCGCCGACGGACGCTGGGCGCCGTGGTGGCCACGGCGCACGCTGGGCCAGGCGATCTCGCGCATCGCGCCGGACATCGACCGCCTCGAAGTCGGCCAGTTGCGACGCTCGCGGTCGCCTGTGGCGACAGAGAGGGGCCTCGGCACCGAGCCGGCCACCGCCACGGTCGCGCACCTGCGCCGCTACGGGCTCGCACTCGCGGCCTGTGCCGGCACCACGGCGTTCACCCACCTGCTGGTGCCGTACTTCGCGCTGGCCAACATCGTGATGGTGTTCCTGCTGTCGGTCGTGTGCGTGGCCGTGTGGCTGGGCAGGGGGCCGGCGGTGCTGGCGGCGTTCTTCAACGTCGCTGCCTTCGACTACTTCTTCGTGGCGCCGCGCCTGTCGTTCGCCGTCTCCGACGTGCAGTACCTGTTGACCTTCGCCGTCATGCTGATCGTCGGCCTGGTCACCGGGCAGCTCACGGCCGGCCTGCGCTTCCAGGCGCGGGTCGCGACCCATCGCGAGGCACGTTCGCGCTCTCTGTTCGAGGCGGCGCGCGACCTCTCGAACACGCTGACGCAGCAGCACGTCGTCGAGGTCGCACAGGCGGTGATCGCGCGCGAGTTCCGGGCCCAGGTGGCCCTCTATGTGCTGGACATGGGCGATCGGCTGCAACCTCCCGCCGACGGCGCCGGGTTGGATTTCGGCACGGCGCAATGGGCCCTGGATCACCACCAGGCTTCCGGCCTGGGCACCGACACGCTGGCGGGCAGCGCCTGGCTCTACCTGCCGCTGAAGGCGCCGATGCGCTCGCGTGGCGTGCTGGCGATCCAGCCGACCGAGCCTCGCTTCCTGCTGATCCCCGAACAGCGGCAGCAACTGGAAACCTTCGCGGTGTTGACGGCGATGGCGCTGGAGCGTGTCCACTACATCGAGGTGGCGCAGGGGGCGACGGTGCAGATGGAGTCCGAGCGGCTGCGCAACTCGCTGCTGTCCGCGCTGTCGCATGACCTGCGCACGCCGCTGGCCGCGCTGGTCGCCACCGCCGAGCTGCTGGCCGCGAGCCAGCCGCCGCTGTCGCCGCGCCAGCGCGAGCTCGCCGCCGGGCTTGGCGACAAGTCGCGCCGCCTCGCCGACATGGTGACCAACCTGCTCGACATGGCGCGCATCCAGAGCGGCGAGATCCGGCTGCGCATCGARTGGCARTCGGTCGAGGAGMTSATCGGCGGTTCGGTCAAGGCGGCCCACGGGACGCTCGGGTCGAGAGCGCTCGCTATCCACATCGATCCCGACGTATCGCTGGTCGAGTGCGACGCCGTCCTGATCGAGCGCGTGCTSGTCAACCTGCTGGAGAACGYCGRCAAGTACACGCCGCGTGACACGCCGGTGGAGATCCTGGCGAAGGCGCATGGCGACGAACTGCGCATCAGCGTGCGCGACCAGGGGCCGGGCGTGCCGGCGGGGCAGGAAGACATGATCTTCGAGAAGTTCACCCGGGGCCGGGTGGAGTCCGCAACGCCTGGCGTGGGTCTGGGCCTCGCGATCTGCCGCGCGATCGTCGRAGCGCATCGCGGCCACATCCAGGTCGAGCCGACCCGGCCTCACGGCGCGACGTTCACGTTCACGCTGCCGTCGGGAACGCCTCCGCCGGTTCCGGCCGGGATGGATCCTCTATAAACGCGCGATTGACATCGCCTCGGTACAAGAATGAACGACAACGAAAACCGCCAGGGCCTCGGCCTGTTGACGCTCGGGGCATTGGGTGTCGTCTACGGCGACATCGGCACCAGCCCGCTGTACACGATGAAGGAGGTGTTCCACCCCGCCAACGGCGTCCCGCTCGACGCGCCCGACATCATCGGTGCGGTGTCGGTGATCTTCTGGGCGCTGATGGTGGTGGTCACGCTGAAGTACGTGATCCTGATCCTGCGTGCCGACAACCGAGGCGAGGGCGGCATCATGGCGCTGACCGCGCTGGCGGCCGGCGGGACGCCGACCCGTCGCACCTTGCTGTTGTTGACCGGCGTGCTGGGCGCCGCGCTGTTCTACGGCGACAGCGTGATCACGCCAGCCATCTCGGTGCTGGGCGCGGTCGAGGGGCTGGAGGCGATCACGCCCACCCTGAAGCCCTACGTCCTGCCCATCTCGATCACCATCATCGTTGCGCTGTTCACCGCTCAGCGCTTCGGTACCGAGGCGGTCGGCAAGCTTTTCGGTCCGATCATCAGCGTGTGGTTCTTCGTGCTCGCACTCGTGGGTGTGCTGCAGATCGTGCAGCAGCCGGGCATCCTGGCGGCACTGAACCCGTTGGAGGCCGTGGCGTTCCTGCATGCGCGTGGCTGGCATCTGTTCCTCGTGATGGGCTCGATCGTCCTGGCGTTGACCGGTGCCGAGGCGCTGTACGCCGACATGGGGCATTTCGGGGCACGCCCGATACGCATCGCGTGGACGGGGTTGGTGCTGCCGTCGCTCGCGCTCAACTACATGGGGCAGGGGGCCTTGCTGATGCGCGATCCGTCGGCGCTGGAGAGCCCGTTCTACCGGCTGTTCCCGCAGGCCTGGCTGATCCCGGCGGTGCTGCTGGCCACTGCGGCCTCGGTGATCGCATCGCAAGCGGTGATCTCGGGTGCGTACTCGATGACCAAGCAGGCGATCCAGCTCGGGCTGCTGCCGCGCATGCGCGTGCTGAACACCTCGGAGAAGGAAGCGGGGCAGGTCTACGTCCCCACGGTGAACTGGGTCGTGATGGTGGCCGTTCTTCTCGCCACCGCGGGTTTCGGCAGCTCGTCGGCGCTGGCGTCCGCCTATGGCATCGCCGTCACGGTGACGATGTTCATCACGACGCTGCTGACCTTCTTCGTCGTTCGCTACGTCTGGCGGTATTCGCTGGCGGTCGCCGTTGCCGCGACGTCTGCCTTCCTGGTGGTCGACGCAGTGCTGGTGATCTCGTGTTCGCTGAAGATCCTGCAAGGCGGCTGGTTCCCGCTGGTGATGGGGGCGGCGATCTTCGCCGTGATGGCGACGTGGAAGCGAGGTCGCGAGCTGTTGATCGAGCACATCCGCCGCGACGACCCGGAGCTGATGCCTTTCATCACCTCGCTGGCGCAGGACGACATGGCGCATCGCACGCCGCGCACCGCGGTCTATGCGGTGGCCAACCCCGACACCGTGCCACAGGCGCTGATGCACAACCTGAAGCACTACCAGGTGCTGCATGAACAGAACGTGATCCTGACGGTGAAGTTCGAAGAGGTGCCACGCATCGGCGATGCCGAGCGCATCGAGCTGACGCCGCTGGTCGAAGGCTTCTGGCGAGTGCAGGTGAGCTACGGGTTCATGGACCAGCCGGACATCCCGCGCGCCCTGGCCCACTGTTCACTGCACGGCCTGTCGATCGAGCCGGGTGCCACTTCCTACTTTCTGAGCCGCGAGATCGTCGTCCCGACCAAGGGGGCGGGCATGGCGCACTGGCGTGAGGCGCTGTTCGCGGCGATGTCGCGCAACGCCGGCAGCGTTGCAGACTTCTTCAAGCTGCCGCACAACTGCGTCGTCGAGCTGGGCACGCGCGTGCAGATCTAGACCCCTTTCGGGCACTGTTATCGTTGGGGGATTGCGGCCCGACGAGGCCGCCCACGAGGAGGACCCCATGACCGAACCCACCGCGGCGCCTGCCGTTGTCACCGACAGCGCCGCTGTCGCCATCCCTGCCGTTGCGCCGACGCCGCGCGCACTGGCCGAATCGATGCCGCTCGTCCAGTCCGGCGCGCGCTGGTTCTGGTGGATCGCCGGCCTGTCGGCGGTGAACGTCGGCATGCAGCACTCGGGCAGCGACACCCACTTCGTCGTCGGCCTGGGCATCACCAGCGTCATYGATGCGCTGTTCTCCGGGCTGCCGGTCGTCAGCCTGGCGCTCGATGCGCTGGTGCTGGCCTTCTTCTTCGCGATGGGCCTGATGGCGCAACGCGGCAGCATGCGGGCCTTCTACGTGGGCGGTGCGGTGTACGCGCTCGATGCGTTGTTGTACCTGTTCATGGCCGACTGGATGCCGTTCGGCTTCCACGTGCTGGTGCTCTTCTTCGTCGGCAAGGGCGCGCTGGCCTTGCGCGAGGCGCTGCGGGCGYAGCCGCCCGCGTCGCCCGTGGCGGCTGCGTGACGCGCCGGCCGCAGCGCGGCCGCCCGCCTACTTGACCGTGACGGTGGTGCCGAAGCGGAAGGCGCCCAGCGACGCATCCCACCCCTGCCGGCTGGCGGCATTGTCTRCATTGGCCGGTCGCACGGCGAAGCGGGCATCGCTGCCGAGCGGCCCCGTGCCATCGGGCAGCGCGATGTAGACGTCGTGCTCTCCCACCTGCGTGCCCGCGGGAACGGTCACCGACACATCGTGCGTGAAGCTGTTGCCCGCGGTCCAGCTGCGGGGATCGACGGAGGTCGACAGCTTCACCACCGTGCCGCTGGTTCGATGCTTCAGCAGCAGGAGCACCGGGCGCGCCTTGAACGGTCGGGCCCAACCGACATTGCGCACCGTGAATCGCACCGACAACGCAGCACCGGTGGTGGCCGTCGCGGCATGTTCGGCCGAGACGAACTCCAGCCGGTAGCCCATCAGGCGCTTGACCTCGTCGTRGCACCCGTCCTGTTTCCAGCGGGTGTGGAAGGCTTCGGTGTAGTAGTCGTTGTTCAGGTAGGTCAGCGAGAACTGCCGGCCTTCCGCCAGGATGTCCGCGCAGCTGGTCCGGGGCTGCGCGCCGGCGTCGTCCGCCGGGTTGCAGGTTTCACCGCCGAAGGGCGTGACCTTCGCGAGCGCCATGGTGTAGTTGCGCTGCTGCTGCCTCGTGGTGGCGTTGTCGCTGTAGGTGCCGACGTCGGTGGCGCTGGCCAGGAAGCAGTCGTTGTGCACGCCCGAGCGCGAGGCGGCCGATCCGTTGAAGGCGGTCGATTCCGCCGGTGGCGTGGCGAACCACTCCATCACGTAGGGCGGGTAGCGGAACTGGACGAACTGCTCCGGGGGCAGGGCGCCGAGCAAGGCATCGCGGATGCTCGTGCGGTTGCCGGCGCTGGTCAGGCCGTTCGACGAGGTGTGCCACTCGCCCCACGCCCCGATGAAGCCCGCCTGCAGGTAGGCGATGACATCGGTGTTCTCCTGCAGCACCGGCTTGAGCTGGGCGATGTGGGCGAGCACCTGGCTGAGCGATGCGTCGGTTGCGTTGCGGTACTCGGTTTCGCCGTCCGGGTAGTTGTAGACGAAGCGGGGGATGATCTTCACGCCCGATTGCCGCGCGTTGGCGAAGCCGGTGCGCAAGCCGTCGAGCAGGCTGGCGGGCAGAGCGGTGCTCTTGTAGGCGTCGAGCCGGACCATCGCGTAGAGAACGCGGAAGCCGTTCGTGTACGCATCGGCGCCGTCGTCCTTGCTGAACTGGTTCAGGTCCGACCAGGCCCAGCGGTAGAAGCCGCGCTCGGGGTTGGGGATCTCGGCGTTGCTCGCGGTGAATTGCGCGGACACCATCGGAGCCGGAGCCGGGCCACCTTGCTGCGGCGTATTCGCGTTGCCATCGCCGTCCGAGCTGCCACCGCAGCCCGCCACGAGGGCGGTGCTGGCGCACAAGGCCGTCAAGGCCAGCAGCTTGCGGAATCTCTCTTCATTTCTGTTCATGGAGTGCACGGCGCTTGCCAATGGAGGGGAGGCGTCCGGATTGTCTTGAAGATCCGCCAGCGTCCTGCCTTCGGTGGGGCTTGGTAGCATCTCTTACGCGAGGTCTCCCGGCTGATGGGGCAGGCCTTGGCGGCTCAGCGACCCTGCGCAAACCTGCCCGGTGGCTGGCCCACATGGTGGCKGAACGCCGTGCTGAAGGTGCTGGCCGAGCTGTAGCCCACCAACTCGGCAACCTCGCCGAGCCCGCGATCCCTGCTGCGAAGCAGCTTCTTCGCCAGGGCCATGCGCCAGGAGAGCAGGTACTCCATCGGCGGCATGCCGACGGCACGCGTGAATCGCTCGAAGTAGGCCGAACGCGAGAGCGCGGCTTCCCGGGCCAACTGCTCGACGGTCCAGGCGTGGGAGGGTCTCTCGTGCATCTGCCGCAGCGACCGCGCCAGGCGCGTGTCCGCCAGGCCGCGAAGCAACCCGGCTGAAGCCGACGCCCCGGTCGTGGAGCGAAGCGCCTCGATCAGCAGCACCTCGACGAGGCGTGCCAGCACCAGCTCGCGTCCGGCGCGCTCGTCGCGGGCCTCTTCCTTCACCCACTGGACGAGCCTCTCCAGTCGCGGCTCGCCGCGAATGTGAATCTGCTGGGGCAACAGCGAGACCAGCAGCGCAGCGTCCGGCGAGCCGAAGACGAAGTAGCCGCCCAACAGCCGGACATCGGGCGGGCCGTCTTGCGTGCCATGCCGTACCTCTCCCGAGGCCTCCGAAGCCTCGATGCGAGGGTCGACCTTCTTCGGCCTGACCGGCTGGAAGCCGGAGAGGGTCAGTCCCGGCGTGGCAGGCAGCAGGACGAAGTCTCCCGCCTGCAGCGTGATGGGCTCCTGGCCGTCGACCGCCAGCCGGCAGGATCCCTCGAGCACCGCGCAGAAGCTCGGCTGGCCGAATGCCGAGTAGCGCACCCCCCAGCGCCCCGCGCCGCTGATGCCCTTCGAGAACACGGTTCCCGGTTGCAGCAAGGAGATCACTTCCGACAGTGGATCGACCATGGCAGGACTCTGGCAAACGAAGACTGGATTGTTGATTGTATTCAGTCCTGTATTTGCCACCTATCGTGGAGGCTCGTTCAACCCGTCGACAAGCTCCCGACAAGGAGCCCTTCATGGCAAAGACCGCGAGCAGATCCTTCCGGTGGCGCTCGACGTCACGGACTTCGCGAGCGCGAAAGCGGCCGTCGACAGCGGCGTTCGGCGGTTCGGACGGCTGGACGCCGTCATCAACAACGCCGGGTTCGCCAACATCGGAGCGGTGGAAGACATGGCGATGCAGGACATCGCCGCCCAGTTCGACACGAACGTCTTCGGCAGCGACAGCTACGCGGACCCCTCGCGCATCGCTGCGGTGGTGATGCGGGTTGCGGAGGTGGAGGTGGAGGAGCCACCGCTTCGGCTGGTGCTCGGCAACGGGATGCTCGACTACGCCAGGAGCTTCGAACAGGCCCGTGCGGAGTCCGACGCGCGCTGGAAATGGCTGACAGACGATCGCATCGGCACCGTGCTCGAAGATGTCACCGCAACTCACCTCGATATCGGGCAGGCCGGCCCAGGACCACGAGGACAGTGACGACGCCACTGGCCAGCGCGCAAGCAAAAGGTGCCAGCAGCGAGAAGCCGCCGGCCGCCAGCCACCACGTCGCGCAGGCCGTCCCGAGACCCAGCGCTGCGAGCGCCACGCGACCGCGATGCTGCGGCGCGGCGAGCGAGGGGAGGAGCACGGCAGTCGCGGCGCCCACGGCCGCCCCGACACAGATCGACAGCGATTCGGCAGCGCGGTACCACGTCGCCATGCACATGCCGGACACCAGCAGCTCCGGCGGGCACAGCTGGATGCAGAGGGCTCGCAGCGCCATGGCCACCACCAGGCTCAGGACCACCCCGGCAAGCCACGACGGCAGGACGAGAAGCCAACGCAGGATCTTCATGTGCGCACCAGGGAGTTTCATCAGATTCTGTCATTCAGGGCGAGATCCCACGGCGCCTCCTCCCCCGCGAAGCGCTCCGCCAGGAAGTCCACCAGCATGCGCAGCGCCAGCGGTTGATGCTGGCGCGAGAGATAGAGGGCGTGGATGCCCAGCACGTCCGGCTCGTGGTCGGGCAGCAGCTGCACCAGGCGGCCGGCGCGCAGGTCATCGCCGAGGTAGTAGGTCGGCAGCATGCCGATGCCGGCCCCGGACAGAACGGCACGCCGGAGCACCGCGGTTTCGTTGGTGTGGAAGGCCCAGTCGACCGACACCATGAGCTTCTCGCCGCCGCGCGTGAACCCGTAGTGCTTGCCGATGCCGAAGGCGTGCGCCACGCAGCGGTGGCGCCGCAGCTCCTCGGCCACGCGCGGCACGCCGTGCTGCTGCAGGTACCCGGGTGAGGCGCACAGCATCGACCGGCACTGCGCCAGCGGCCGCGCGATCATCGTCGCGTCCAGCGTGTTGGTGATGCGCACCGCGAGGTCGACGCGCTCCGCGACCAGGTCGGTGACCTTGTCGCCCACCGACAGCATCACCTCCACCTGCGGGTGCAGGCGCTGGAAATCCACCAGCGCGCCGGTGAGCTGGGCCTCGGCGAAGGAGCCCGCCGTGGTGACGCGCAGCAGCCCCGCCGGCTCACGGCTGCGCTCGCCGGCCAGGTGATGGACCTCGTCCGCGATGCCGAGCAGCTGCCGGCACGAGGGCAGTGCCGCCGACCCGGCATCGGTGAGGCTGACACGCCGCGTGGTCCGGTGCAGCAGGCGGGCGCCGAGCCAGTCCTCGAGCGCCGCGAGGTAGCGGCTGACCATCGCGACCGACATCTCCAGGCGCTCGGCAGCCTGGGTGAGGCTGCCGAGATCGGCCACTTCGACGAACACACGCACAGCCGTCAGACGGTCCATTTCATCGATCTATGCAACAACAATTCAACTGTAGCAATATTTATCTACTGCATCGATGCAAATAGAGTCCATCTCGTCGCAAACAGTGTTCCCACCCTCACGGAGATCTCCATGTTCCAGTTCAGCACCTTCGTCCGCGTTTTCCTGCCCGCCCTGGCGCTGGGCGTCGTCGCACCCACGGCCGCCGTGGCGCAGGCCCAGCCTGCGCTGACCCTGAAGGTCTACAACGCCGACGGCAACAGCTTCAACGTCAACGCCGTGGTGGTCAGCGGCAAGACCGAGGCCATCGTCATCGACAGCGGCTTCACCCGTGCCGATGCGCTGCGCGTGGCGGCCAATGTGCTCGACAGCGGCAAGTCGCTGCGCACCATCTTCATCAGCAACGCCGACCCGGATTTCTACTTCGGCGCCGAAGTGCTCAAGGCGTATTTCCCGCAGGCGCAGGTGCTGACCACCCCGGCCGTGCGCGAGAAGATCCAGGCCAAGCTGGCAGGCAAGCTGGCGTTCTGGGGCCCCAAGATGGGCGCCAATGCGCCGCAGAAGCCGATCGTGCCGGAACTGCTGCAGGGCACGACGCTGAGCGTCGATGGCGAGACGATCGAGGTTCGCGGCACCACCGGTGAGCTGGCCCATCGCCCCTACGTGTGGATTCCGTCGATCAAGGCCGTCGCCGGCAACATCGCGATCTTCGGCAACCTGCACGTGTGGACCGCCGACACCCAGAAGGCCGGCGAGCGCAAGGCCTGGTTCGCCCAGCTCGACGAGATCGAGGCGCTGAAGCCCGTCACCGTCGTGCCCGGCCACATGGCCGCCGGCACGCCGCTCGACGCCAGCAGCGTCCGCTACACCCGCGAGTACCTGCAGCGCTTCGATGCGGAAGCCGCGAAAGCCAAGAACGCTGCGGAGCTGATCGAGGCCATGAAGAAGGCCTACCCGCAAGCCGGCCTGGGCATCGCGCTCGACATCGGCGCCAAGGTGGCCAAGGGCGAAATGCAGTGGTGAACACTGGCGCCTCACGGCGCCGGCTGTGAACTGAAAGGCGGGGACCGAGAGGCCGGGCGGCCTAGAACTCGAATTGCGTCTTCGCGTTTCGTGCGCGGATCGCCTCTTCGGTTCGAGGCACCAGCGTCTCGAGTCCCACCCGCACCGCTTCGGCTTGTACTTCGTCGACGAACGGACGGAACTGCTCGTCATAGAGGCGGAACGCCCGCGCAGGGTCGCCACCCGCTGCCCGCATCGCCTCTCCCAACGCGGCCGCGCCGTCGATGGCGAGTGATCCGCCCATTCCGGCAGCGGGAGACGCGCAGAAGGCCGCGTCCCCCACCAACGCGACCCTGCCCCGCGACCACGAGGGCATCCGGATCTGGCACAGCTTGTCGAAGTAGAAGTTGTTCGAGTCGGCCATGGCCCTCAACACCTCCGCAGTCCTCCAGCCCAACCCGGCGAACTGCTCCGCCATGATCCTGCGCTGCTGCGCTTCGTCGCGGCGGTCATGCGCGATCTCGCGCTCGCAGACAAAGCCCAGGATGATGTCGGTCTTGTCCTTGTAGGCATTGAGCATCACGGCCTTGCCTGGCACGTTGAAGATCTGCGCGGTATCGCGCTCGATCAGCAAGGTGTCGACGATCGCGATCGAGAAGTACTGCTGGAGAAAGTGCGTGTACCGCGCTTCCTCGCCGAACCAGAGCTTGCGCACGCCCGAATGCATGCCATCGCAGCCGAGCACGAGGCCGAACGAGCCCCGGCCGCCCTTCCTGAACGTGACGTCGACGCCGCCGGTCGTCTCCACCAGCCCTGCGATGTTGTCCCCGAAGACGATCTCGCATCGGTCTCTCACGGCCTCGAGCAGGATGTTCAGCAGCACGTTCCGCTCGATCTCGAATTCATCTTCCCGGGGAGGATCGCCTTCCGCCCGCAACACGAGTGCGCGTTCGGTCCGGTCATCGGCGTTCTTGAATTCCCACCGTCGCAGGCCCAGGCGATTGGCGCGAATCTGTTCGAGGATCCCCATGCGCTTGACGATGTCGACCGTGTTCCCGCGGATGTCGACGGCCGTGCCGCCGGTGCGCAGCCCCGGCCCGATCTCGACGACGGTCACGTCGTAGCCCAGCTGACTCATCCAATGGGCGCACGAGAGCCCCGCGAAGCTCGCTCCCGAGATGAGCACCTTCTTGTCATTGCCACGGGTCATCTGCCGCTTCCTTTCTCTGTGCTGCGCCATCCAGCGATGACGAGTGAAAATTGTGTACTCGATAAAAGTTATTGGCAACACATTTTTTACTGAGTACAAAATTTGAGCCAACGGCGGATCTCCCACGCGAGCTTCGGCTAAGCTTCACGCCCATGGGCGAGAGACGCGAGAGCAAGAAGCGGGAAACCCGACAGCGGATTTCCGACGTGGCGACAGAGCTGTTCTTCGAGCGGGGCTTCGAGGCGGTGACGATCGACGACATCGCGGTTGCGGCGAACGTGTCGAAGATGACCGTCTTCAACTACTTCTCCCGCAAGGAAGAGCTGATGCTCGATCGCGAGGACGACCTGAAGCTGCTGTCGTTCCGTCAGGCGCTGCGCGAGAGGCCCGACGGGACATCTCCCATCGATGCGCTGCGCGCGCTCGTCCAGGAGCTGAGCGGCCGGAAGCATCCGCTGTGCTCCGTCAACGCGCAGGCACTGAACTGGTGGCGGGTCCTCGCCGCCAGCCCGTCGCTTCAGGCGCGCCTGCGCGAGCTCGGGGACGAAGCGGCCGAAGGCCTTGCGATCGAGCTGGCAGGGCCGAAGCCCGACGGCGTCACGCGACTCATGGCCGGGATGATCGTGCTGACGATGCGCATGGCGCGCGAGGAAGCGATACGCCTGATGGAGCGCGGCGGCTCTGCGAAGAAGGCGAACGCCGCGTTCCTCGCCTTGATGGAGCAGGGCTTCTCGGCGGCCGAGACGCTGGCATGACCTTCAAGATCGCAGGACGTTCAGCGCGTTCTCCGCCGCGGCCACGCCCATCTTGACGTAGGCATCCGCGGTGACGCCGCCGATGTGCGGGCTGAGCGTGATGCGCGCCTCGCCGTGGAACGGGTGCGGCGAGGGCATCGGCTCGGTCGCAAAGCTGTCGAGCCCGGCCGCGGCCACCTGGCCCGAGCGCACCGCGGCGAGCAGCGCCGCCTCGTCGATCAGGCCACCGCGCGCGGTGTTGACGATCAGCACGCCCCGCTTGCAGGCGGCCAGGGTCTGCGCGTTCAGCAGCCGTGCGTTGTCGGCCGTCAGCGGGCAGTGCAGCGAGATCGCATCGGCCTCGCGCCAGATCGTCGCCAGGTCGGCGCGCGCGACATGCGCCGGCAGGTCGTTCGCGTACGGGTCGAATCCGAGGACGCGCATGCCCAGGGCATCGGCCACGCGAGCGAAGCGCCGGCCGATCGCCCCCAGGCCGATCACGCCGATGGTGCGGCCTTCGAGCTCGATGCTCTTGTGCGTCGCCTTGTCCCAGTGGCCGCCATGCATGCGCTCGTTCAGCAGCACCACCGATTTGGCGGCGGCGAGCAACAGCGCAAGCGCCTGTTCGGCGACGGCGGCGGCATTGGCCCCCACAGCGGCGACGACCTGGATGCCGCGGGCCCGGGCGGCGGCCTGGTCGATCGTGTCGGTGCCGCTGCCATGCTTCGAGATCACCTTCAGGCTCGGCGCAGCGTCCATCGCGGCGGCGCCGACCTGGCTGTAGCGCACGATGATCGCCACCGGGTCGTGCCGCTGGCACAGGGCGATCACGTCGTGCTCGGTCGGCGTCCTGCCCGCGAAGACGACCTCGAAGTCGTCGAGCAAGGCCATCGCCTGCGGCGCCAGGTCGGCACCGGTCACGACGAACACCGGCTTGCGGCTCACAGCGTTTCTCCGTCCTGGATGACGCCGGCCGCTCGGAGCGCGCCGTCCAGCCAGGCGGGCCGCAGCGCCTTGCGACTCTTGATGTCGGCAATGCGCCGCGCCTCCGCGGCGACCTTCTCGGCGGCCAGCGGCAGCAGCGCCACGGCCCGGGCCCGTTCGATCACCGTCACGCCATCGGCGTCGCCCACCACGAGGTCACCGGGATGCACGGTCACGCCGCCGACGGAGATCGGGTGGTTGAGCCGCCCCGGGACGAACTTGGTCGGGCCATTCGGGTTCAGGCCCGCCGCATACATCGGGAAGCCCAGTTCGCGGATGGCCTCGCTGTCGCGCACCGCGCCGTCGATCACGACCGCCGCGATGCCGAGCGCCACGCACTGCTGCGACATGATCTCGCCCATCAGCGCGCTGCCGAGATCGCCCTTGCCGTCGACCACGATCACGTCCCCCGGCTGCGCGATCGCCATCGCGGCATGGATCATCAGGTTGTCGCCGGGCCGG
>NZ_JBFUGN010000057.1:0-14725 GCF_056402895.1 Rhizobacter sp. P3_B12
TCGACGAGGTGGCCCCGGGCGTGTACCCGAGCCTGATCCATCCCCCTTATCAATCCACCCGCAGCCGGGGCCCGATGCAGCCGCCGTTGCGCGTGAAGGCGCCGGTGCCGGCGCGCGACGGCGTGCGTTTCTCGCCCGCGCTGGTCGGCCCGAAGGATCTCGACCTCACGTCCCACGGCAGCAGCGCGCCGCTCGGCGAGAAGATCATCGTCAGCGGCCGCGTGGTCGACGAAGACGGCCGCCCGGTGCGGCGCTCGCTGCTCGAGGTGTGGCAGTGCAACGCGGCCGGCCGCTACTGGCACAAGAAAGACCAGCACGATGCGCCGCTCGACCCCAACTTCCACGGCGTCGGCAAGATGTTCACCGACGACGATGGCCGCTACCGTTTCGTGACGATCAAGCCGGGGCCGTACCCGTGGGGCAACCACGACAAGGCCTGGCGGCCGGCGCACATCCACTTCTCGCTGTTCGGCAACGTGCTGGCGCAGCGGCTGGTGACGCAGATGTATTTCGCGAACGACCCGCTGTTCGCGTTCGACCCGATCTTCCAGAGCATCCCCGACGAGGCGGCGCGAACCCGCCTGGCCGCGCACCTGGACATGGACCACACCGACGGCGGCAACGCCCTCGGCTACGACTTCGACATCGTGCTGCGCGGCCGCGACGCGACGCCGATGGATCTGTGAGCGCCGACGCCATGACGAGCCGGATCACTTCATCGCAGACCATCGGCCCGTTTCCACACGAGGGGTGGCGCTGGGCCGCCGAGCTGTCGCAGCAGGGGGCCACGGCCACCACCTGGATCACGATCGGCGGCGTGCTGTTCGACGGGCAGGGCCAGCCGGTGAGCGACGGCTGGGTCGAGGCCTGGTCACCGGCCGCGGCGACCGGCGAGCATGGGCGCCCGATGCCCGGCTTCCGCCGTTGCCCGACCGGCGAGCGCGGCGAGTTCCGCATCGAACTGGGCGCTTCGCCGCAGGCGGCGCCGGGCGAGCCGGTGGCCTGGATCACGCTGTTCGCGCGCGGCCTGTTGAAGCACCAGTTCTGCGCGGTGTTCCTGGCCGACGCGCCGGGGCTCGCGAACTCGGAACTGCTGGCGCAGGTGCCGGCGGCGCGCCGCGACACGCTGGTCGCGCAGCGCCAGGCCGACGGCAGCTACCGCTGGGACATCCACCTGCAGGGCGAGCGCGAGACGGTGTTCCTCGATTTCGAGTGAGCGTCCGGGGCCGGGGTGTCAGCGGTTCGCTGCCGCATGCGCGCGGGCGAGCAACGCATCCATTGCGACGGCCTGCGCGATCGAATCGTCGAGCGTGATGCGCACCGCCTCGTGGCCGAGTGCCGCGGCCTCGAAGTGCCGCACCATCAGCGCATACGGGTCGCAGGGCGCGAAGCGCTCGACGTGATCGCCGATGCGCAGCACCGCCTCGACGTCCTTCCAGCCGAACGGTGTCTCCAGCCTCAGTATGCCGTCGCGCAGCAGCGCCTCGAACTGCGTGTGTGGCGGCAGCGAGAACGCGCAATCGAAATGGCCGGTGACGTCGCCGTGCGCGGTGTCGAAACGCAGCGTCGCGTGCGCCGCATGGTCGACGCGGCCGCCTTCGGCATCAGGCGGCGTCAGCCCGGCCGCCACGCCGAGCACCACCGGCTCGACGCCGGCCAGCCACCGCATCAGGCTCAGCGGATAGCAGCCCAGGTCGTACAGCGCGCCGCCGCCCATGCGGCGGCTCCAGCGCACGTCGGCCGGGTCGTGCAGCGTGTAGGTGAAGTGGCTGCGCATCCATTTCAGCGGGCCCCAGGCCTCGCCGTGCAAGAGCGCCTGGGCGCGCGCGAGCTGCGGGTGGAAGCGGTGCATGAAGGCTTCCATCACCAGCCGCCCGGCGGCCGAGGCGGCGGCCTTCATCTGGCGTGCTTCGTCGGCGCTCAACGCGAGCGGCTTCTCGCACARCACGTGCTTGCCGGCTTTCAGCGCGGCGAGCGTCAGCGGCAGGTGCGCATGGTTGGGCAGCGCGATGTAGACCGCGTCGATGTCGTCGCGCTCGAGCAGCGCGTCGTAGCGCATCGCGAGCGGGATCTCGTGGGTCGCGGCGAAGGCCGCGCCGCGCACCGGATCGCTGCAGCCGAGCGCGACGATCGGGCTGCCGGTGCTGCGGAAGGCCGGGATCAGCGCCGACGCGGCGATGCGGGCGGCGCCGATCAGGCCCCAGCGCAAGGTGGGTGGTGAGGTCATGGCGGTGGTGGTGGGAGCTTTGCCCATCGTGCCAGCAATTCCTGTTCTCGCTGCGGCGTCAGCTTGCCGTCGCGCCGAGAATCGCCGGCGGCGGGGATCGGCTCGGCCAGGATGTCGGCGGCCGTCTCGTGCAACGACCGCGTGTTCAAGCCGGCCGCCCGCGCCCGCGCGACGCTGACCGCGAGGAAGCCCTGTGAATCCGCCTCGCTCGCCGGGATCCACAGCGGCAGCTCGCTCCACAGGCGCACGCCTTCGGCCTGCAGGAAGGCCTCGCTGACGAGTCGTGGTGTCGCCGATGCATGCCCCGCGTGCACGGCCGCGGCGATGCAGGCGTCGATCATCCGCGGCCAGGTCAGCGGCGCGTCGACCGGCCCGGTCGCGTTGAAGTCACCGCGCGTGCCACGCTCCAGCAGCCGCAGCATCCACGCGGCGAGGTCGCGCACGTCGATCACCTGCAGCGGCGACGGCGCCTCGGGCACCAGCATCGTGCCGCCCGCCGCGGCGCGCCACGGCCAGTGGCTGAAGCGCCCGGTCGGGTCGCCGGGCCCGACGATCAGGCCCGGCCGCACCACCAGCGCCCGCTCGCCCCACACCGCGCGCAGGGCCGCCTCGCAGGCCGCCTTCTGCGCCCCGTAGTGCGCGACGCTGCGGTCGTCCGGCGCCACGCCGTCGAACGCTGCCAGCGGCGCCCGCTCGTCTTCGCCCGGCCGAACGAGCGACGCATACGCCGACACGCTCGAGACGAACAGGTACTGCCCGGCACCGGCCAGGGCCTCCGCGCTGAGGCGCACATCGCCCGGCAGGTAGCCGCAGGTGTCGACCACCGCATCGAAGCGCCGGCCCTGCAGCGCACCGAGATCGCGCTGCCGGTCACCGGCGATGCAGTCGACGCCGGTCGGCCAGGCACTGCGCGCCCGCCCCCGGTTGAACACCGTCACCGCATGCCCGGCCGCACAGGCTGCATCGACCACGGCCGCACCGAGGAACACGCCACCCCCGAGCACCAGCAGCCTCATGGCGACACCGGCAACGGCGACGGCGCCTTCACCTCTTCCATGCAGATCATCGAACGCACGTCGTCGACGCCGGGCACCTGCATCAGGCGGTCGGTCAGGAACTGGCTCAGGCTCTTCAGGTCCTGCGCGACCACCTTCAGCAGGTAGTCGCTGTCGCCCGAGACCGTGTGGCATTCGAGGATCTGCGGGAAGGCACGGATGTCGGCCTCG
The DNA here is from genome assembly GCF_056402895.1 of Rhizobacter sp. P3_B12. Lineage (NCBI taxonomy): Bacteria > Pseudomonadati > Pseudomonadota > Betaproteobacteria > Burkholderiales > Sphaerotilaceae > Rhizobacter > Rhizobacter sp. P3_B12. The sequence continues at coordinate 3,454 of NZ_JBFUGN010000057.1, forward strand.
ACCTCGCGCACGCGGCCGAACTGGCCGCCGTCGATGTTCAGGCTGACGTAGGCCATCACGCCCAGCCCGAGCGCCTGCGGATCGACCTGCGCGCGGTAGCCGCGGATCACGCCGCGCTCTTCCAGCGCGCGCACTCGGCGGAAGCACTGCGGCGCCGACAGGTGCACCTGCGCCGCCAACTCCACGTTGCTGGCGCGGCCATCGGCTTGCAGGGCTTCCAGAATCTTGCGGTCCAGGCCGTCAATCGCTCCACCGTTCATCGCTTTGCTTTCATTGATGCATGAATCGTGCGTCAACGTCGGCAAGGATGCAAGTTTTGGAAAGCAAATTTCGCTGCCGCATCTCTAGACTGTGAGCGTTCGCTATGCACCAAGACCAGGAGTTGACATGACCACCGCCGCCCGCGCCGCCGCCCTGCACGCCCGCCACGCCACCTCGAAGGAATCTCCGATCGCGCTGGAGCAGCGCCACGGCGCCCACAACTACCACCCGTTGCCGGTCGTGCTGACGCGTGGCGAGGGCGTGCACCTGTTCGACGACCGGGGCCGGCGCTACCTCGACATGATGTCCGCCTACTCGGCCGTCAGCTTCGGCCACAGCCACCCGGTGCTGGTGCGCGCGCTCACCGAGCAGGCGCAGACGCTGGCCGTGACGAGCCGGGCCTTCCACACCGACCGGCTCGGTCCCTTCCTGCAGACGCTGTGCCGCATGACCGGCATGGCGCGGGCGCTGCCGATGAACAGCGGCGCCGAGGCGGTGGAGACCGCGATCAAGGCGGCGCGCAAATGGGCCTACAAGGTCAAGCGCGTGYCCGAGGGCCAGGCGCAGATCCTCGTCGCCGAGGGCAACTTCGCCGGCCGCACCACCACCATCGTCGGTTTCTCGACCGAGGCGCAGTACCGCGACGGCTTCGGCCCGTTCGCGCCGGGTTTCAGCGCGGTGCCGTTCGGCGATGCGCGGGCCCTGGAGGCGGCGATCACGCCGCACACCGCCGCCTTCATCGTCGAGCCGATCCAGGGCGAGGCCGGCATCATCGTGCCGCCGGCCGGCTACCTGAAGGCGGTGCGCGAGATCTGCACGAAGCACAACGTGCTGATGATCTGCGACGAGGTGCAGACCGGCCTCGGCCGCACCGGCCGGCTGCTGGCCTGCGAGCACGACGGCGTGCTGCCCGACGGGCTGGTGCTCGGCAAGGCGCTCGGCGGCGGGCTGCTGCCGGTCAGCGCGTTCCTCGCGCGCGAGGACGTGATGGCGCAGTTCACCCCCGGCGACCACGGCAGCACCTTCGGCGGCAACCCGCTGGCCGCGGCGGTCGGGCTGGCCGCCTTGCAGCTGCTGGAGCGCGAGCAGCTGGCGCGCCGTGCGCAGGAGCAGGGCGACTACCTGATGGCCCAGCTCGGCAAGCTGCGGCACCCGGCGATCACCGACATCCGCGGCCGCGGCCTGCTGGTCGGCGTGCAGATCGACCCGGCGTTCGCGAGCGCGCGCGAGGTGTGCGAGCGGCTGATGGACGAAGGCGTGCTGACCAAGGACACGCACCACACGGTGGTGCGGCTCGCGCCGCCGCTGGTGATCGAGCGGGCGCAGGTCGACGAGGCGGTGAATGCGCTGCGGCGGGTGCTGCAGGCGATCGATGCGAAGGCGGGCGTGCGGAGCGAGGCGGCGGCGGCTTGAGGGTGTGCCGCGGGCGAGGTGATGTCTCGCCTGCCGGCTTCCATCGGGGAAGTGGAACCGGCGGAGCCGCTGGGTTACTCACGTGGATATCGGTTCTTTGCCCACGGTTGCATCAATGTCCATTCAAAGCATTTCCCTCCGCTCCACTTCGATGTGGCAACCGCTTCAAGTCGAGCACCCTGACATCGTGGCGCGCATGCGTGCCGGGCGGCTGGCATCGCAGGCCCATGCGAACAAGGTCTTGTCCAAGTTGCTCGAGGCAGGAGGGCATGAGCTCCCAGCCGAACTCGTCGAGAGGACGGCTTCGTGGTTGAGGATCGTGGATCAAGAGACTTGTGCAGACGACAAGGACGGACTCGTCAAGGAACTCGGTGCCGATGTCGAGCTGAAATACGATGTGACGGGAATTGCCTTGTCGTCATTGAAGGGGCTCATTGACAGGCGAGCAGCAAACTTTCAAATGGCAGACGCTCTGCGTCACGAGCTTCCATCACAACCCATTGCATGGGCCGCCGGTCTCTTTTATGTGAGCGAGGCTCTGAAGGGAACCGTAGCGCGGATGAGTCGTGCGCTTCCCCCGCAGTTCGTGCGAGCCATCAATATCTTGATCGCCAACTTCAGGTCAGATGTGATCGCCATGGATTGGCAGGGCTGTTGCGATTCGATGGCGGCGCTGGACCGCTTCATCTCCGATCAGTTGGTGGCTTCGCCGCGTGAACTCTTGCCGAGCTATCGCGCGCTTCCAGAGATCCGGCGGCCGGATGAAGTCAAGGGGGAGGCGATGTCTTTGAGAGCGTTCATCGACACGAACAGTGGTCCGAGATGGCAACCGATTCAAGATGCGGATGCCGTGAGTCGGGCTCCTTCAAGTTCCTTGCGCATGCTGAAGACACTCATTGATGCAAGCGAGGGCTACTTCAAGGACGCGGATGTTGCTCGTCAGGATCCCCTGAAAGGATCTGACGCGTGGAGTGCCCGTCTTGCCATCGCGGCTGACTGTCTGTCTGGCGTGTACTCCGCGGTGAAATACGATCTTCCCGACGAGCTTCGGGGCGTGATTGAACGGCTGCTCAACGACTTCAAATTGGACGTCGATGGGCATGATTGGCAGGCCTGCTGCGAAACCATGGCGGCGCTGGACTGCTTGGTCTCTGGAAACCTCATCCCGTCGTCGGGCACATCCTCGTCGACCGAGGGCCTGCGCCGCCCAAGCCAAGTGCCAAGTCAGACAGAGCACGCCTTGGTGTCTTTGAGAACGGTCGTCGTCGAAAGACTTTCCAAACTCGAAATGGAGTACGTGAGCCCGGAAAACTCTGTGGGCTCCGCTTGCGTGAAAGTGGCGCGCCAACTTGCGGAGTCGCTTTCGAACTCTCTGCCACCGACGATAAGAAAATCGATTTCAGGTCGGATAAAAGGCATGCAATCGACGGGGGACAAGGGGTTGTATTTCCAGAACTTCGTTGCGTTGCGGCAATCGCTCTCGGCATGGACCCACGACGAAAGGAGCAAGCGACGAATCTGACAGGGGTGCGGCGCGAGGCAGCTACCTGCTGCGCTACCCCGAAGGCGCCGAGATCCCGCCGCACACCGACCCGGTGCAGGCGCGCCGCCATTACCGGCTCAACATCGTGCTGAAGGCCTCGCCGGCCGGCGGCGAGTTCGTCTGCGCGACGCCGATCTTCGCGACGCGGCGCATCAAGCTGTTCCGCCCCGATGCCTGCGAGCACAGCGTGACACGCGTGCTCGGCGGCAGCCGCTACGTGCTGTCGATCGGATGGGTGCTGCCGGCGCGCCAGCCCCCGGGTTAACCCGAGGCGCAGGCGGTGAATCAGTTACCGCCGCTTACACGATCCGCGCAGGGCCTGCACAGTTTTTGGCCCGCGCGTCGCACGTCGCGCTTTATTTCCGCGCCGGGCATGCCGACAAGTACGCATGTCCTCCTTCAGTCTCCCTTCCGTGCGTGACACGGCGCTGCCATCGAGCGCGCTGCCCTCACGCCTGTCCCCCAGCGCGTTCGCCTGCACCGCGATGGGCCTGGCCGGTGGCATCGCCACCTGGGCCGCGAGCGGCTGGAACGGCTGGGCGCTGCTGGTCGGCGCCGGCCTCGGCGTCGCCGGTGCCTTGTTCGACCGCCGCCAGGCCGTGCTGCGCCGGCAGCAGCGTGACGCCACCGCGGCCTTCGTCGCCGGCACCGAACGGCTCGGCCGCGAACTGCTGCCGGTCTGGGGCGGCCACATCGAAAGCTCGCGCGCGCAGATGGAAAGCGCGATCTCCGCCCTCGCACTGCGCTTCGGCGGCATCGTCGACAAGCTCGACCAGGCGATGCGCGCCTCCAACCTCGCTGCCGGCACCATGCAGGGCAGCGACCAGGGCCTGGTGGCCGTGTTCGCGCACAGCAGCAAGGAACTGAACGGCGTGCTCGATTCGCTGCGCGCCGCGATGGCCAGCAACGGCGCCATGCACGACGAGGTGCAGAGCCTGAACCGCTTCGTCGCCGAGTTGCAGGAGATGGCCGCCGAGGTCGCCAACATCGCCTCGCAGACCAACCTGCTCGCGATCAACGCCGCCATCGAGGCCGCGCACGCGGGCGAGACCGGCCGCGGCTTCTCGGTGCTGGCCCAGGAGGTGCGCAAGCTGTCGGCCGCCTCCGGCGAGACCGGCCGGCGCATGGCCGACAAGGTCGCGCTGATCGGCGACGCGATCGCCACCGCACGCCGCAGCGCCGATGCGTCGGCCGAGCGCGAGGCCGCGTCCATCGCTGCCTGCGAGACCACCATCACCAGCGTGCTCGGCGGCTTCCACACCGTCACCGATGCGCTGGTCGCGTCGGCCGACGTGCTCAAGCGCGAGAGCGTCGGCATCCAGGGCGAGATCGGCGAGGCGCTGGTGCAGCTGCAGTTCCAGGACCGCGTCAGCCAGGTGATGTCGCATGTGCGCCAGAACATCGAGCAGCTGCCGGCCGAGCTGACGCGCAGCCGCGAAGGCTTCGAGCGCGACGGCGTGCTGCAGCCGGTCGACAGCGCCGCGCTGCTGGCCCAGCTGGAGAAGACCTACGCGATGGCCGACGAACGCAGCTTGCACAGCGCGCAGGCGGGGCAAAGCGGGCAGGGCGCGCAGGCCGCCGCCGACGCCAGCGAAGAAATCACCTTCTTCTGACCCAGATCCTTTGACAACGACAGACCGGGAAGCACAACACCATGGCCAAGACCATCCTGATCGTCGACGACTCCGCCTCGGTGCGGCAGGTCGTCGGCATTTCGCTCAAGCAAGCCGGCTACGACGTGATCGAGGGGGTCGACGGCAAGGACGCGCTGAAGCAGCTGACCGGCCAGAAGGTCCACCTGATCATCAGCGACGTCAACATGCCCAACATGGACGGCATCAGCCTCGTGAAAGCCGTCAAGCAGATGCCGGCCTACAAGTTCACGCCGATCGTGATGCTGACCACCGAGTCGCAGGACGCGAAGAAGAAGGAAGGCCAGGAAGCCGGCGCCAAGGCCTGGGTCGTCAAGCCCTTCAAGCCCGAGCAGCTGCTGGGCGTCGTGCAGAAGCTCGTGCTGCCATGAGCGGGGCCGAGCGCCGGGCCGCTCCCAAGCCGGCYCGCATCCCCYCGGGGGATCGATCGATGTACYCATCGAGCGAGGGGYTGTCATGAGCGCTCTTCGCATCGAAGGCGAGCTGACGATCTACCGCGCCGCCGAACTGAAGCAGACGCTGCTCGCCGCCGTGGCGGAGCACGCGGCGGTCGAGGTCGACCTGTCGCAGGTCAGCGAGTTCGACAGCGCCGGGCTGCAGCTGCTGCTGCTCGCCAAGCGCGAGGCCGGTGCGGCCGGCCATGCGCTGCGCCTGGTCGATCACAGCCCGGCCGTCGTCGAGGTGCTGGAGCTGTTCGACCTGGCCGCGCACTTCGGCGACCCGCTGGTCGTCGGCTCCTGACGCATACCCGGAAGGCATCCCGATGAACATGGACCAGGCCCTGCAGACCTTCTTCGCGGAAAGCCGCGAACTGCTGGAAGACATGGAGGCCTCGCTGCTGCGCGTGCGCGAGGAAGACGAGCCGGCCGAGACGATCAATGCGATCTTCCGCGCCGCCCACACCATCAAGGGCTCGGCCGGGCTGTTCGGCCTCGACCAGGTGGTGGCGTTCACGCACGTCGTCGAGAGCGTGCTCGACGAGGTGCGCGAAGGCCGCATCGCCGTCGACGAGCCGATGGTCGCGCTGCTGCTGGCCTGCGGCGACCACATCGGCGCGCTGGTCGACGCGGTCGAATCCGACGCCGACCAGGTGGACCCGGCGCTGGTGCAGCGCGGCGAGCCGCTGCTGCTGCGCCTGCGCGCGCATCTGGAGCCCGTTTCGGGCGCCGTGGTGACAGCACCGGAACCGTCGTTCGAGCGCCTCGCGGCCACCGCGCACGATGCCGACCTGTGGCACATCTCGCTGCGTTTCGGCCGCGACGTGCTGCGCAACGGCATGGACCCGCTGTCCTTCATCCGCTTCCTCGGCACGCTGGGCCAGGTGGTCGGCATCGTGACGCTGGCCGACGCGCTGCCGCCGGCTGCCGAGATGGACCCCGAGTCCTGCTACCTCGGCTTCGAGATCGCGTTCCGCAGCCAGGCCGACAAGGCCGCGATCGAAGGCGTGTTCGATTTCGTGCTCGACGACTGCACGCTGCGCATCGTGCCGCCGCACAGCCGCATCGGCGACTACATCGACCTCATCAAGGCGATGCCGGAAGAATCGGCGCGCCTGGGCGAGATGCTGGTGCGCTGCGGCACCGTCACCGCGCACGAGCTGCAGGCGGCGCTCGACGCCCAGGCGCAGGCCACCCCCGCGCCGCTGATCGGCACCGTGCTGGTCGAGCAGGGCCGCGTCTCGCCGCCGGTCGTCGAGGCCGCGCTCGAGAAGCAGAAGCGCGTGAAGGAGGCGAAGACGCAGGAGAGCCAGTCGATCCGCGTCGACGCCGACAAGCTCGACCACCTGATCAACCTGGTCGGCGAGCTGATCATCGCGTCGGCCGGCGCCAGCCTGATCTCGCGCAAGACGCGCAACAGCGAGCTGCAGGAATGCCACTCGGTGCTGTCCGGCCTGGTCGAGGAGGTGCGCGACAGCGCGCTGCAGCTGCGCATGGTCAAGATCGGCGCCACCTTCAGCCGCTTCCAGCGCGTGGTGCACGATGTCTCGCGCGAGCTCGGCAAGGACATCGGCCTGGTCGTCAACGGCGAGGACACCGAACTCGACAAGACCGTGGTCGAGAAGATCGGCGACCCGCTGACCCACCTGGTGCGCAACGCGATCGACCACGGCATCGATTCGCCCGAGCTGCGCGCCGCGCGCGGCAAGCCGGCCCGCGGCACGGTGATGCTGAACGCGTTCCACGACTCCGGCAGCATCGTGATCGAGGTCAGCGACGACGGCGGCGGCCTGGACCGCGAGAGGATCCTCGCGAAGGCCGTCGAGCGCGGCCTGGTCGAGGCCGGCCGCACGCCGAGCGACGCCGAGATCTACGGGCTGATCTTCGAGCCCGGCTTCTCGACCGCCGAGAAGGTGACCAACCTGTCCGGCCGCGGCGTCGGCATGGATGTCGTCAAGCGCAACATCGTCGCGCTGCGCGGCAGCGTCGGCATCGCCAGCACGCCGGGCGAGGGCACCACCGTCACGGTGCGGCTGCCGCTCACGCTGGCCATCATCAACGGCTTCCAGATCGGCGTCGGCCGCGCGGTGTTCGTCGTGCCGCTGGACATGGTCGACGAATGCGTCGAGTTCAGCACCGAGACCGGCCACGACTACACCGACCTGCGCGGCCAGGTGCTGCCGTTCATCCGGCTGCGCGAGCTGTTCGACATCGACGGGCCGCGCAGCGCGCGGCCGAACATCGTCGTCGTCAAGCATGCCGGCCAGAAATTCGGCCTCGTCGTCGACACGCTGCTCGGCGAGGCGCAGACCGTCATCAAGCCGCTGTCGAAGATGTTCGGCCAGGTCCGCGGCATCAGCGGCTCCAGCATCCTCGGCAGCGGCGAGGTCGCCTTGATCCTCGACGTGCCGGCCCTGATGCAGAGCGCCGGCACGCCGGTCGCGGCCGCCTGATCCCATTCAATTTCCAGGGAGAACCACACCATGTTCAGCAACTTCAAGATCGGCGTCCGCCTGATCGCGGGCTTCATGCTCGTCGCGTCGATCAGCGTCGTGATCGGCTTCATCGGCATCTCCAATACCGGGCAGATGAACGAGCTGGCCGACAACATGTACAACAAGGAGCTGATGGGGCTGTCGTACATCAAGGAAGCCAACATCAACCTGATCTACATCGGGCGGGCCCGGTCGAACTTCCTGCTGGCGAGCTCGCAGGCCGAGCGCGACAAGCACATGGCGTCGATCGCGAAGAGCGTGGCGTCGATGAAGGACTACATCGAGAAGGCCAAGCCGCTGTTCGTCAGCGACCGCGCGAAGGAGGTCTTCACCGCGTTCGGCACGCTGTCGGAGGACTACCAGCGCGAGATGCAGCGTGCGCTGACGCTGGCATCGGCGAAGAAGCTGGCCGACCGCGACGAGGTGCTGGCGCAGTCGCTCGACCTGGTGCGCGACAAGGCCAACAAGCTCGACGAGATGCTCGACGAGCTGATCCGGCAGAAGGAGGAGCGCGCCAGGGCGGCCGCCGAGCACACCGAGAGCCTGTACCGCAGCAGCCGCACCGTGATGATCGGTGCGATCGCCGGCGGCGTGGTGCTGGGCCTGCTGCTCGGCTTCTTCATCAGCCGCAGCGTCAGCAAGCCGCTGGGCCGCGYGGTCGAGGCCGCGAAYCGGCTGGCCGAAGGCGACCTGACGGTGAAGATCGAGGCCACCGGCCGCGACGAGACCGCCCAGCTGCTGCAGGCGATGAAGCACATGGTCGACAAGCTGTCGCAGGTGGTGACCGAGGTGAACAGYGGCGCGGAAGCGCTGGCGGGGGCGTCGGAAGAGGTGAGCGCGACGGCGCAGTCGCTGTCGCAGGCATCCAGCGAGCAGGCCGCGGGGGTCGAGGAGACGAGCGCGTCGATCGAACAGATGACGGCGTCGATCTCGCAGAACACCGAGAACGCGAAGGTGACGGACGGGATGGCGACGAAGGCGGCGAGCGAAGCGGCCGAAGGCGGCGAGGCGGTGCGCGCGACGGTGGCGGCGATGAAGCAGATCGCGCAGAAGATCGGGATCATCGACGACATCGCGTACCAGACGAACCTGCTGGCGCTGAACGCGGCGATCGARGCGGCGCGTGCSGGCGAGCACGGCAAGGGCTTCGCGGTGGTGGCGGCGGAAGTGCGCAAGCTGGCCGAGCGCAGCCAGGTGGCGGCRCAGGAGATCGGCACGGTGGCGGGCTCGAGCGTGGAGCTGGCCGAGAAGGCGGGCCGGCTGCTGGACCAGATGGTGCCGAACATCAAGAAGACCTCGGACCTGGTGCAGGAGATCACGGCGGCGTCGGAAGAGCAGTCGTCGGGCGTCAGCCAGATCAAYGCGGCGGTGAGCCAGCTGAGCCAGACGACGCAGCAGAACGCGTCGAGCTCGGAGGAGCTGGCGGCCACGTCGGAGGAGATGAGCAGCCAGGCCGAGCAGCTGCAGCAGRCGATGTCGTTCTTCAAGCTGGCCGGTGGCCATGCCACGCAGGCCGCGAAGGCCCCGGGCCAGCCGCCGAGCAAGCCGGCCGCCCCGCGCAGCGCGAAGGCGGGCAAGCGCGCCGGTGCCGGCTCAGGCGGCTTCAACCTCGCCGGCGGCATGGCGTTCGCCGGTGCCGGCGAAGGCCCGGACGAATCGCAGTTCGCCCGTTTCTGATCCAAGCCTCTGAACCAAGGAGTCCCGCGATGACCGCACTGGTCCAGACCCACCGCGCGCCGGCCACGGCCGTGACGCGCCCTGTCGCCGCCGAGCCGGCGCAGTACCTCACCTTCATGCTGGCGGGCGAGATGTTCGCGATCGGCATCCTCGCGATCAAGGAGATCATCGAGTACCACACGCTGACCGAGGTGCCGATGATGCCGGACTGCGTGCGCGGCGTGATCAACCTGCGCGGCGCCGTCGTGCCGGTGATGGACCTGCTGGCGCGCTTCGGCCGCGCGCCGAGCCCGGTCACCAAGCGCACCTGCATCGTGATCGTCGAGGTCGAGACCGAAGGCGAGCGCCAGGTGATCGGCGTCGTCGTCGACGCGGTCAACGAGGTGCTCGACATCGCCCTTGCCGACATCGAGCCGGCACCGGCCTTCGGCGCCCGCATCCGTACCGATTTCATCCACGGCATGGGCAAGGTGCGCGGCAAGTTCGTGATCCTGCTCAACGTCGACCACGTGCTGTCGCTGGACGACCTGGGCACGCTGGCCGACGCCACCGACCGCACGCAGAACGCGCTGGCCGTCTGATTTGGCGGCCTGATCGGCCGCCTGATATTCAAGGGAAGACAAAAATGAACTGGTTCCTTCGCATGAAACTGGCGCACAAGCTGCTGGCGAGCTTCCTGTTGTGCTCGGTGCTGACCGCGCTGGTCGGCGGCTACAGCCTGTCGCGCCTGAGCGAGCTGGGCGGCGTGATCCACACGACCTACGTCGACACCGTGCTGCCGCTGCAGGACATTTCCGAGGCCCAGTCGCGCCTGACCGCGCATTCGCGCTCGTACGTGCGCCTGCCGGCCATGAAGGACCCGGCCGAGGTGAAGGAGACCATCCGCCGCTCGGCCACGCACCTCGACAAGTTCGGGGTGGCGTTGAAGGCCTACCGCGCCACCAACCTCAGCGCGACCGAACAGGCGCTGATGAAGGAGCTCGACGCGCAGCTGCCGAACTACCTGGCGCAGAACGAGAAGATCGCGCAACTGGTGCTGGAGGGCAAGTTCGACCAGGCCTCCGACCAGAGCAACGGGCCGGCGCGCAAGGCCGTCTCGGACATCGAGGCCACGATGGTCAAGGTGATCGAGGAACTGGCGAGCCAGACCAAGGCGACCAACGAGGGCGCCGAGCAGACGGTGCGCCACACCTGGACGCTGATGCTGGGCGTGATCGGGGTTTCGGTGGCAGTCGCGATCGGGCTGGGCCTGCTGGTCACCCGCGTGATCGGCCGGCAGCTCGGCGGCGAGCCCGACCAGGCCGCGGCGCTGCTGCACCAGGTGGCGGCCGGCGACCTGTCGGCGCAGATCACGCTGCGTGCCGGCGACGACAGCAGCATGCTGTTCGCGGTGAAGCAGATGGTGGGCCGCCTGAAGCAGGTGATCGACGGCCAGCGCCACGTGGTGGCGGCGGCGAACCGCGGCGACTTCAGCGCGCGCGTCGAGCTCGACGGGTTGCAGGGCTTCCAGAAGGAGATGGGAGAAGGCCTGAACGCGCTGGTGTCGACGACCGGCGACAGCATCGGCGACGTGGTGCAGGTGATGGGCGCGGTTTCCGAAGGCGACCTGACGCGGACGATCGAGCGCGACTACGAAGGCGCGTTCGCCGAGATGAAGGAATACGTCAACGCCACCGTCGACAAGCTGTCGCAGGTGGTGACCGAGGTGAACAGTGGCGCGGAAGCGCTGGCGGGGGCGTCGGAAGAGGTGAGCGCGACGGCGCAGTCGCTGTCGCAGGCATCCAGCGAGCAGGC
>NZ_JBFUGN010000058.1:0-14676 GCF_056402895.1 Rhizobacter sp. P3_B12
CGGCGCGGCCGGCGGCGGCACCGGCGTGCTCGCCGTGATCGTCGGCTGCGCCGGCGGCGGCACCGCCACCTGCACCTCCGGCGGCGGTATGAACGGCGGCGGCGGCGCCTCCAGCTTCGGCGGCGGCGGCACCACCACCTCCGGCGGCGGCGGCGGCTTCTTGATCTCCTCGATCACCTTCGTCTCGATCGGTGCCCGCACCACGTCGACCACCTTCTTGGCCAGCCCCGTCAGCAACGCATACACGATCGCCGCGTGAAACAAAATGACAAACCCGATCCCGACGATGTGGCGTCGGGGATCGCGTTGTCGCTGCGAAAAATTCATCGGTCGCGAACTCCTGTACGGATAAAGGGCCTGTGCGGCTTAGGCAAGCAGCGTGCCTGCACATCTGCAGGGCACGAAACGACCCATTAGGTACCAGTTTAGTACCAGTAATACCACCCGTCAATGCGGGCAAAACCTGAGGAAAAACCCGGAAAATYGCTTTCCTGACAACAGGTTACGTTTTCGGATCACTTACCTGGAAGCCGCCTCGGGAAGGCTTCGGTGCTGGCTTGGCCTCATTCGCCAGGGCGAAAAATACCACTGTCAGGCCAGAAGAATTCACGGGGTTTTCGATTGTTTCCCCGAACAAAGCACCGTGTTGGGTCACGGCGCCCAAGTTCATGCCGCCTGCAGTTCGCGGCGCATCGCATCGATGATCGCCTTGTAGTCGGGGTGGCCGAAGATCGCGCTGCCGGCGACGAAGGTGTCGGCGCCGGCATCGGCGACGCGGCGGATGTTGTCGACCTTGATGCCGCCGTCGACCTCGAGCCGGATGTCGCGCCCGCTGGCGTCGATCAGGCGGCGCGCCTGCTCGATCTTCTTCAGTGCCATCGGGATGAAGCTCTGGCCGCCGAAGCCGGGGTTCACGCTCATGATCAGCACCTGGTCGATCTTGTCGATCACGTACTCGAGCACCGACAGCGGCATCGCCGGGTTGAAGACGAGGCCGGCCTTGCAGCCCTCGGCCTGGATCAGCTGGATCGTGCGATCCACGTGCGTGCTGGCATCGGGGTGGAAGGTGACGGTGGTCGCGCCGGCCTTGCAGAACGCGAGCGCGAGCGGGTCGACGGGCTGCACCATCAGGTGCACGTCGAGCGGCACCGGCGTGCCGTCGGGGCGCACCGCATGCTTGCGCACGGCCTCGCAGATCATCGGCCCGAAGGTCAGGTTCGGCACGTAGTGGTTGTCCATCACGTCGAAATGGATCCAGTCGGCGCCGGCGGCGATGACGTTGCGCACCTCCTCGCCGAGGCGGGCCAGGTCGGCCGACAGGATGCTGGGGGCGATGCGGAAGGTGGTCATGCGGTACTACCGGACGGTCGCGGAAGGGCGGGATTTTAGGCGGGCCGCGAACCTGCCATGCCCGGCTCCTAGAATCCCCGTCCATGGCCCATCCTGAATTCACCTGCTCGGTCGTCGTGCGTCACCTGCCCGAGCAGTCGAACGCCGCCACCGGCCACTACGCCTTCGCCTACACGATCACGGTGCGCAACAGCGGCGATGTCGCGGCGCAGCTGATCGCGCGGCACTGGGTCATCACCGACGGCCAGGGGCGCGTCGAGCAGGTGCGCGGCCTGGGCGTCGTCGGCCAGCAGCCGCTGCTGCAACCGGGCGACAGCCACGAATACACCAGCTGGACGCGGCTGGCCACGCCGCAGGGCAGCATGCGCGGCACCTTCTTCTGCATGACCGAGGACGCGACGCCGTTCGACGCGCCGGTGCCGGAGTTCAGCCTGTCGCTCGCGTCGACGCTGCACTGACGGCCGGCGCGATGTTCGGGCGGAAGAAGGCGTCGTCGAAGGCGCAAGGCAAGGCCCGGCCGGGCCCGTGGGACCTGAGCGCGCTGCTGAACGCGGCCGACGCCTCGGCTTCGCTGCCGGAGCGCCACCTGTGGCTGATCCGCCTGCTCGAATGGCTGCGCCATGCGACGCTGCCGGCCGACGAGGCATCGGCGACCGCCACGCCGATGCCGCTGCTGCGCCTGCGCCACCTGCTGAACGTGCTGGAACGCCACCCCGAGCACCAGGCCGAGATCGCGGCGCTGCTCGCGCGCTTCTGGCGCGAGGTGGACGTGGCGGCACTGCTGGCCGACTTCGGCTTCTCGCCGCGCCGCGACCTGTCCGGCGAACTGGGCCAGCGCTTGCGGCTGCGCCTGCTGCCCGGCACGCCGGCCACCACCGACCTGGCCGAGCTGTTCGGCCTGCTGTTCCCGCAGACCAGCGATGCGCTGTGGCTCGATGCGCTGGACGACCCGACGCTCGAGCGCCTGACCGCGCTGCTCGCCCCCGCGGCGGCGGCCTCGGCTGCATCGACCTCCGCGGGGCCGAACTGGCGCGCGCCCTTCCTCGACGCGATCACCTTCCTGGCCAGCGCGATCCGCGCCACCGGCTTCACGCCGACGGTGCGCCAGCGCATGAGCCCCGAGCTGCTGGTGTCGCAGCCGTTCCGCCAGCTGGCGCTGGTGGCCGAGCAGATCCGCGCGCACGCCGAAGGCGGCGACACGCCGGCGCTGCTGCGCGAGGCGCAGTACCTGCGCGCACTGCTCGACACCTGCCGGCGCTGCGCCGACAGCGTGCACCTGCACCTGGAGGCGCACGGCGTGTCGGTCGACGTGGTGTTCGCCGTCGAGCAGCTGCGCGAGCGCACGCAGCGCATCGAGGAGCTGCTGATCTGCGTGCTGAGCCCGGAGCCCGGCCGCGACATCACGCGCCTGACCGCCGCGCTGGTGCGCACCGCCGAGGAGCGGCGCAGCATCCGCGCGCTGTTCGCGCGGCACTACTCGCTGCTCGCACGCAAGGTGGCCGAGCGCAGCGCCGAGACCGGCGAGCACTACATCACCCGCGACCGCAGCGAGTACCGGCAGATGCTGCGCGCCGCGGCCGGCGGCGGCGCGGTGCTGGCCGGCACCACGTTCATGAAGTTCTTCGTGCTGGCGCTCGGGCTGTCGACCTTCTGGGCCGGCTTCTTCGCGGGCGTCAACTACGCCGGCAGCTTCGTGCTGATCCACCTGATGCACTGGACGGTGGCGACCAAGCAGCCGGCGATGACCGCGCCGGCGATGGYGGCCCGGCTCGACGATGTGTCGAACGACGCGGCGGTGGAGGGCTTCGTCGACGAGGTCGCGCACCTGATCCGCTCGCAGGCGGCCGGCATCCTCGGCAACCTGGCGCTCGTGACGCCGCTGGTTCTGACGGCGCAGTTCGCGTGGGCGGCCGCGTTCGGCGCGCCGCTGATCGGCGCGAAGGACGCGCAGCACGTGCTGGACACGCTGTCGCTGCTCGGGCCGACGCCGCTGTACGCGGCCTTTACCGGCGTGCTGCTGTTCGCCAGCTCGATCATCGCGGGCTGGGTCGAGAACTGGTTCGTCTGGCACCGGCTCGACAGCGCGATCGCGTGGAACCCGCGCATCGTCGCGCGGCTGGGGTCGGCGCGCGCGCAGCGCTGGTCGCTCTACTGGCGCAACAACATCTCGGGGCTGGCCGCGAACATCTCGCTCGGGCTGATGCTCGGCCTGGTGCCGGCGGTCGCGAGCTTCTTCGCGCTGCCGATCGAGGTGCGGCACGTGACGCTGTCGACCGGGCAGCTCGCCGCGGCGGTCGGCGCGCTGGGCTTCGACATCCTGCGCCAGGCGCCGTTCTGGTGGTGCCTGGCCGGCATCGCGGTGACGGGCGGGCTGAACCTCGCGGTGAGCTTCTTCCTCGCGTTCAAGGTGGCGCTGCGCTCGCGCGGCATCCGGCTCACCGACCGCAGCCGCATCTACCGCGCGATCCGGCGCAGGCTGTGGCAGCGACCGGCAACCTTCATCGTGCCGCCGAAGGACTGATCAGCGATCGTCGTCGCGCCGCTCGCCCTTCTTGCGCCCCGCGAACATCGTCCACCACACGATCAGCAGCAGCACCGCGAGCGCGCCCAGCGCTTCGAGGAGAATCAGACCCATGACGATGTTCCCTGGCCGCGGCCGCTGGTGGATGGCGGCGGCGATTCTAGGCTCGCTCGCCGGCTGCGCGAGCCTGCAATACCCTCCCGTGGCGCCGGCGCCTCCCGAACCGGCCGCCAATGCGCCGGCCGCCACGCCCGCTGCCTCTTCCCCTTCCGCCGGCGACAAGCCCGTGCTGGCGCGCGCGCGCAGCCGCTGGGTCGGCGCCGCCTGGGCCGACCTGCCCGGCTGGGAGTTCGACAGCACCGCCGAGCTGTGGCCCGCGCTGCTGCGCAGCTGCGAGAAGCCGGGGCCCGACTGGACCAGGCTGTGCGCCGACGCGCAGAAGCTCACGACCATCACCGACGGCAGCGTGCGCGTGTTCCTGCAGAACCGCGTGCAGCCGTGGCGCGTCGAATCGCTCGAGGGCGCGACCGAGGGCCTGATGACTGGCTACTACGAGCCGCTGGTCGAGGCGAGCCGCGTGCCGCGCGGTGCCTTCCGCATCCCGCTGTACGCACCGCCGGCCGACCTTGCCGCGCGCAAGCCCTACTGGACGCGCCACCAGCTCGACACCGTGCCGGCCGCGAAGGCCGCGCTGCGCGGCCGCGAGCTGGCGTACATCGCCGACCCGCTCGATGCGCTGGTGCTGCAGATCCAGGGCTCGGGCCGCTTGCAGCTGACCGAGGCCGACGGCACGCGCAAGCTGCTGCGCGTCGCGTTCGCGGCGCACAACGACCAGCCGTACAAGTCGGTCGGCCGCTGGCTGGTCGACCAGGGCGAGCTGACGCTGGAGCAGGCCTCGTGGCCGTCGATCAAGGCCTGGGCGCGCAAGAACCCGAAGCGGCTGAACGAGATGCTGTGGGCGAATCCGCGCGTGATCTTCTTCCGCGAGGAGCCGCTGCCCGATCCGCAGCTGGGGCCCAAGGGCGGCCAGGGCGTGCCGCTGACGCCGGGCCGCTCGATCGCGGTCGACACGCAGAGCATTCCGTACGGCACGCCGGTGTGGGTCGATGCGACCGAGCCGCTGAGCGCGACGCTGCTGCGCCGCGCAGTGATGGCGCAGGACACCGGCAGCGCGATCACCGGGGCGGTGCGCGCCGATTACTTCTGGGGCTGGGGCGATGTCGCCGAGCAGCAGGCGGGTCGGATGAAGCAGCCGCTGCGGCTGTGGGTGTTATGGCCAAAGTCGTGAGCCGGCATCGGCTGATGAGGTACACGTAGGAGTTTCAGAGCATCCAGATGCCCAGGATCGGCCCCGGATTCACGGTGGTGCAACTGGCGCTGTCAGGCTGGTAGCGCACCCTGACCTTCGAGTGCGTCAGCTTGGCCGACATGAGGATGGCCAGCAGCGGCTTGTAGTTGACGTCGGACTGGTAGACCACACCCGCACCGCCCTCTGCCCAGCTGGCATAGAAATAGGTGCTGTTGACGGTCATGGGCGCATCACCACCCACGAACAGGTCGCCTGGAGTGACGACGCATTCGGTGACCGCATGCGCCGCAGTCGGGCTCATCGCGAGCGCCGCCAGCACGGACATGGCCGCAAGGGGCCACGACTTTCTCGACATGTTGTTTCTCCCTCCACGAAAGACCTCGATTGTTGTCGAGGCGGCAAGCGTCTGGCAAGACGATCACCTGCACGGTCTTCGTGCATATGCATGCGCGAAATGCTGCGTTGGCAGCACCGAACAAGACACCTAATGTGCAGATCCCGCCACATCGCTGTCTTGTGCCCACCGCATGTCCGCCGACCACCTGCTCACCCTGCCCGATTCCGCCAGCCTCGCGCTCTCGATCCGCGCCAAGGCGCTGCTGTTCCACGACCCGCGCTCGCTCGCCGTGTTGGAGCAGGTGGAACGCGTCGCCGGCAGCGATGCCACCGTGCTGGTGGTCGGCGAGACCGGCACCGGCAAGGAGTTGATCGCCCGCCACATCCACAAGCGCAGCGGGCGCGACGGGCCGTTCATCGCGGTGAACTGCGGCGCGTTCAGCGAATCGCTGATCGATGCCGAGTTGTTCGGCCACGAATCCGGCGCGTTCACCGGCGCGAACCAGGCGCGTGCCGGCTGGTTCGAGGCCGCCAACGGCGGCACCTTGTTCCTCGACGAGATCGGCGATCTGCCGCTCGCGCTGCAGGTGAAGCTGCTGCGCGTGCTGCAGGAGCGCCAGGTGGTGCGGCTCGGCTCGCGGCGCGCGATCCCGCTCGACGTGCGGCTGGTGGCGGCCACCAACGTCGAGCTGCACCGTGCGGTGGAGGCGCAGCACTTCCGCGCCGACCTGTACTTCCGGCTGAGCGTCGCGACGATCGAGCTGCCGCCGCTGCGCGAGCGGCCCGGCGACATCCTGCCGCTCGCACGACACTTCATGTCGGTGTACGGCGGCAAGCTGTCGCTGCAGGGACCGCAGCTGTCGCCCGAGGCGCGCAGCGCACTGCTGGCCTATGCGTGGCCGGGCAACATCCGCGAGCTGGAGAACGTCCTCCACTACGCGCTGATCGTCTGCCGCGACGGCATCGTGCGGGTGGGTGATTGCCGCTTCTCGCCGCTTGGGCTCATGGGGGCGGCACCGGCGCACGAGGTGAAGACGCGGGAGCCCGCCGCGCAGCCCGCCGAACCGGATCCGCTGGCCGCGCTGGAGCACGCGATCGACGCGTTGATGGACGGCCGGCACCCGCAACTGCTGTCGGCGATCGAATCGCTGGTGGTGCGGCTCGGCTTCGCGCGTTGCCGCGACAACCAGGTGCAGACCGCGCGGCTGCTCGGCGTCACGCGCAACACGCTGCGCACGCTGCTGAAGCGCTATGGGTTGCTGGCGCTGTCGTCGCGTGGCGAGGTGGAGGAGGACCTGGACGTCGAGACCGCCTGAGCCGGCTGGTCCAGCGCCACGCGCCCCCCTTCGAGCACCACCACGCGATCGGCCATCGCGATCGTCTGCGGCCGGTGCGCCACGATGATGCGGGTCAGCTTCAGCCGGGCGATCGACTCGTTCACGCGTTCTTCGTTCACGATGTCCAGGTGGCTGGTGGCTTCGTCCAGAACCATCAGTTGCGGGTTCTTGTACAGCGCACGGGCCAGCAGCAGCCGCTGCTTCTGCCCGCCCGACAGCCCCGATCCGATGTCGCCGACCAGCGTCGCGTACCCCATCGGCATCGCCATCACTTCGTCGTGCACCACCGCCAGGGCGGCACACGCCTCGATGCGCGAGCGGTCCGGCGCCGGATCGAAGAAGCTGATGTTGTCCGCGATCGAACCGGCGAACAGCAGGTCGTCCTGCATCACGGTGGCCACCATCTGCCTGAAGTTCTTCAGTCCCAGCCGCTGCAGCGGCATGCCGTCGACCAGGATCTCGCCCTGCGTCGGCTCCAGCAGGCCGAGCAGCAGCTTGACGAGGGTCGTCTTGCCGCAGCCCGACGCGCCGGTGATCGCAATGCACTGGCCGGCCGGTATGCACAGCGACAGGTGCTCGAGGATCCAGGGCTCGGCATCGGCGTGGCGAAACGACACGTCGCGCAGCTCGATCCGAGCTGCGATGAGCTTCGTGTCGATCTCGGCGTCGTGCGGGTCCTTCTCCGGCTCGGTCAGCACGATGTCGGCCACGCGTTCGCCATGCAGGCGCAGCATGCGCAGATCGAAAATCTTGTCGATCAGGCCGGCCACGCGCTGGCCGAACTGCTCTTCGTAGCTGATGAACGCGAACAGCATGCCGACCGAGAAGCGCGTGTCCAGCACGGCCAGCGCAGCCAGCCACACCACGGCGACGCGCTTGGCACCGAACAACAGGCCGCTCAGCGTCTGGTACGAGACGCCCAGGCGGGCGATGCGCAGCTCGGCATTGAACTGGTCGGCCAACGCGTTCATCCAGCCGATGCGGCGCTCTTCGGTCCGGTTGAACAGCCGCAGGCTCTGCACGCCGCGAGCCGACTCGAGGAAGTGCGTCTGCTGGCGAGCCGCATGCACGATCTGCTCGGCCGTCGCATCGCGCATGGCCCCGAAGAGCACCAGCCGCAAGCCCACGTACGCCAGCACGGCTGCCACGGCCACCGCGGTCAGCAGCGGGCTGTAGAGCAGCATCACGACCAGCGTTCCGATCACCAGCAGGCCGTCGATCACGGCTTCGACGAACTGAGTGGTCAGGCTGTGCTGGATGGTCTGGATCGAGCCGAAGCGCGACACGATGTCGCCGAGATGCCGCTTCTCGAAGTACGACAGCGGCAAGCGCATCAGGTGCGCGAAGGCGTTGCCGAGCCACTGATAGTTCAGGCTCGTCGACAGCACCGTGGTGACCCAGCTGCGCACGCCGCCGATCGCCGTCTGCACGACCGCCAGCAGCAGAAAGCCGATCCCCAGCACCGTCACGAGGTCGCGGTCCGAGGACACCAGGGCCTCGTCGACGGTCCATTGCAGGTAGAACGGCGCGACCAGGGCGCACACCTGCAGCGCGACGCCCAGCAGCAGCAATTGCAGCAGGCCGCGGCGCAGGCCCACCACCTGCCCCATCAGCGCGCCCCAGGTGACGCGGCGCTGCTCGCTGCGGGGCCGGAAATCCACGGCCGGCAGCGCTTCCAGCGCGATGCCGGTGAAGTGTCGCGAGACCTCCTGGGTCGACAGGCTGCGCGGACCGGCCGCGGGATCGTGGATCAGCACCTTGCCGCCGTCCACCGCCACCAGCACCACGAAGTGGTTCATGTCCCAGTGCAGCACGCAAGGCAGCCTGAGCTGCGCGAAGTCGCCGAGCTCGAGCTTCAGCGGCCGGGTCTGCAGTTGCATCGCGCCGGCCGTGTCGATCAGGGCCTTCAGCGTCGCCCCCTTCAGCGAGACCGAGAAGCGCCGACGCATGCCGGCCAGATCGATGCGGTGGCCGTGGTAGCCGGCCACCATCGCCAGGCAGGCCAGACCGCACTCGGCGGCCTCGCTCTGAAGGATCATCGGAACGCGGCGGCGGCCGCGGAACGACAGCAGGAGTGCGTCGATGCCCATCGTTCAGACGCGCCCGCCGACGCTGTAGAGCGGCTCGAGGATCCACTCGATCAGCCGCCGCGGCTCCAGCAGCACGCTGGCCTCCAGCGCCATGCCGGCCTTCAGCGAACGGGCCTCGCCGTAGGCGGGCACGTCCTGCCGCTCGAGCCGCACACGCACGCGGTACAGCGGCTCGGCCGCCGCGGCAGGGCCGCCGAACGGCAGGTCGTCGCCCCGCATCGCCACCGCCGCGACCTCGCGCACCATGCCGCGGGCCTGGCCGAACTTCTGGTAGGGGTAGGCCTGGTAGCGCAGGTTGACCGACATGCCCGGGCGAATGAAGCCCGCCGCGCGAGACGGCGCGTACAGCTCGGCCTCCAGCAGGCCCTGCGCCGGCAGCACGATCGCGAGCGACCGCTCCGGCCCGACATCCTGGCCCGCATCGGCCGCGATCGCCGCGACGATGCCGTCGCGTGGCGCCGTGACCAGCGGCTGGCGCTGCGCCTCATGTCCTGCCACTTCCTGCTCGATCGCGGCGAGGTTGCGGCGGATCACCTGCAGGTCGCGTTCGACCTGCAGCGGCAGATCGCGCAGCTCGGCCTGGACGGCCGCCTGCTCGCCTTGCGCCACCGAGGCGGCACGCTGCAGGTCACCCAGGCGCTGGCGCTGATCGAGCAACTCGGCCATCCGGTCCTGCAACTGGGCCGGCGAGATGAAGTTCGCGTCCGACAGATCCTTGAGCCGATCGACCGCGGCTTGCGCCAACGCGACGCGGCGCAGCTGCAGGTCGCTTTGCTGTGCGATGCGATCCAGGTCACCCTGCAACGCGGCCGCCTTGCGCCGCAGCGTGGCGTCGCGCCCGGCGGCCTGGCGCCGCTGCTGCTGCTCGTCGATGCGCAGGCTGTCGAGGCGGGATTGCAGCAGGCTCGAGACGGCCTTGCCGGCATCGCCATGGGTGGCGCTGCTGCGCCCGCCGTCGAGCACGAAGAGCACCTCGCCGCGCCGCACGGCCTGTCCCTCGTGCACCCTGCGCTCGGTGATGATGCCGGACTGCGGCGCGTGGACCCGCACGACGCCCTCGCTCGGCACGACGACCCCCGGCACGTGGGCCTTGCGCGTGTAGCTGGCGGTCGCGAGGAACACGACGATGCCGATCGCGACGGCGACGAACACAGTCGTCAGCACCGCGAACGCGAGCGGGCGTTGCAACAGCACGCTGCCGTAGCGGCGGGCCTGAAGCTGGTCCAGCACTTCGGGGCGAAACAAGGTCTCTCTCACGGCGGCCTTTCAAAGCAACTCGTCGAACCCGCGAGTTGTATAGAAAAGCCAGGCCGGCGCCGCGCACATTGCATCCACAATGTTCTTGTGTCTCACGCAGGCATCAGGGTGCGTTGATGGCAATGACCATCTATCACCTTTCGCGAATCGACACGCGTCGGCAGAGTTCGAACCCGGCGCGATTGGCGCCGATCCTCCCAAGAAAGACCTCACATGCAGCAACTCAACACCGCCGACATCAAGCAAGTCTCGGGCGGCAGCACAGCCAGCAACATGACCGTCGCTGACCTGATTGCCATTCAAACGAAGTTGGCGTTTGGCTCGATTCAGGCCAGTGTGTCCGATCTGAAGTTGTTGGGCGACAAGGCAAAGGCCGACGCGAGAGCCAAGACCTGATTTCCGGACCTCGGGCCCGAGGCGAGCGTTCCCGCGCCGCCTCGGGCCGCTCAAGCGGCTCCAGCGGCCTCGCGCTCGTCCGGCAAGCGGATCACCCCGGTCCGATAGTCATAGCCGAACACTTCTCCATGTCGCCCCCACTCGATCGTCACGCGCAGCACGCGCTCGGCCTCTTCGGCATCCATGTTGTCGCTCAGCAGATGCAGGAACGGCTCCTGCGGCATCTCCCCTGACGACTCCTGTTCCAGGCTGTGGCGTATGTGCGCCGCCAACGGAACGTTCAGCAGCAACTGCTGCCCGAACAACTCCTGCCGCAGCGTGTGGTCGCCATCCACGTAGCGCCGGCCGAGCGGCGTCAGGTGCAGGTCGCCATCGGCCAGCTGCGCAAAGCCGAGCAGCGACAGCCCCTGGGTCAACGGCAGCAGCTCGTGGTCGGCCAGCTCGGTCTCCTCGGCCAGCTTCGGCAGGTCGGCGTGGCCGGCGAACAGGTCGTCGGCCAGCAGCTCCAGCAGCCCGTCCATGCGGCTCACGTCGGCCTGCGGCAGGCGGTGCGCCAGCGGCAACGCAACCGGCTCGCCGGCCGGGCGGCGGCCGGTGCCGGCGGTCATCAGCGCATAGACCTCGTCGACCAGCTGCCGCACCTCGGCGCTGTCCGGGTCGCGCGGGCGCGGCAGCTGCACCGCCAGCTGGCAGCGAACCCGCCCCGGGTCGCTCGCGAAGATCAGCACGCGGTCGGCCATCAGCACCGCTTCCTGGATGTTGTGCGAGACCACCAGCATCGCCTTGGTCGGCATGCGCCGCGAGGTCCACAGCGCAAGGATCTCCTCGCGCAGCCGCTCGCCGGTCAGCACGTCGAGCGCCGAGAAGGCCTCGTCCATCAACAGGACCTCGGGCTCCACCACCAGCGCCCGCGCAATGCCCACGCGCTGGCGCATGCCGCCCGACAGCTCGCGCGGCAACGCGCCCTCGAAGCCCGCCAGCCCGATCAGCTGGATCGCCGCCACCGCGCGCGCCGCCCGCTCTGCCGGCGCCATGCCGCGCGCCTCGAGCCCGAGCTCGACGTTCTGCTGCACCGTCAACCACGGGAACAGCGCGAACGACTGGAACACCATCGCGATGCCGCGCGCCGGCCCGTGCAGCGGCTGGCCGCGGTAGGCCACCTCGCCGGCGTCGGCCGGGATCAGCCCGGCCAGGATGCGCAGCAGCGTCGACTTGCCCGAGCCCGATTGCCCGAGCAGCGAGACGATCTCGCCCTCGGCCAACCGGAAGTCCACGCCCTCCAGCACCGCGCGCGCGCTGCCATCGGCCGAGCGGAACGACTTGCCGACGTTCTTCAGTTCGATCAGTGTCTTCATGCCCGTTCCAGGTCTAGAAATGCATGCGGTCTTCGGCCAACCGGTAGAGCCGGCGCCAGACCAGGTGGTTCATGCCCATCACGAACACGCACATCACGCCGATGCCCAGCGCGATGCGCGGGAAATCGCCGATCGCCGTCATGTGCGCGATGTAGCTGCCCAGGCCCTTCGCCTGCAGCGTGGTGTCGCCCCAGGTCACGTACTCGGCGACGATGCTCGCGTTCCATGAGCCGCCGCTCGCGGTGATGGCCCCGGTGACGAAGCTCGGGAACACCGCCGGCAGCAGGTAGCGGCGCCAGCGCAGCCAGCCCGAAAGGCCCAGGTTCTGCGCCGCATAGCGCAGCTCGGTCGGGATGCTGCTCGCGCCGGCGATCACGTTGAACAGCAGGTACCACTGCGTGCCCAGYACCATCAGCGGCGACAGCCAGATGTCGGGGTTCAGCTTCCAGCGCACGATGAACAGCACCGCCACCGGAAACATCAGGTTGGCCGGAAACGCCGCCAGGAACTGCGCCACCCCCTGCAGCCGCCCCGACCAGCGCGGGTTCATGCCGATCCAGATGCCCACCGGCACCCACACGATCGATGCGAGAGCCGTCAGCACCAGCACGCGCAGCATCGTGATCGAGCCCAGCACCAGCACATGCCCGGCCTCGGCCCAGCCGACCTCGGTGTGGATGAAGCGCAGCAGGTGCCACAGCGCGATCAGCACCGCCGCGGCCAGCAGCGCGTCCCAGGCACGCTGCAACGTCGTGCCGGCCGGCCGCGCACGCGCCCGGATCGAGGTGCCGTCGTGGCGGCGGCGGAACAGCGTCAGCGAGCGCGCGAACAGCGCCCCGATGCGCAGCGCGAGCGGCTGCAGCCGCTCGGTGCGGCGCAGCCAGGTCAGCAGCCACGACGAGGGCGCGCTCTCGCTGCTGCCCTCCTCGAAGCGGAACTTGTCGGCCCACGCGAGCAGCGGCCGGAAGAACAGCTGGTCGTACAGCACGATGCCCACCAGCATCGCGCCGATCGCCCAGCCGATCGCATGCAGGTCGCGCTGCTCGATGGCCAGCGCGATGTACGAACCGATGCCGGGCAGCTTGATGCTCTGCTGCGAGACCGCGATGGCCTCGGACGCGACCACGAAGAACCAGCCGCCCGACATCGACATCATCATGTTCCACAGCAGCCCGGGCATCGCGAACGGCAGCTCGAGACGCCAGAAGCGCTGCCAGCCCGAGAGCTGGAACACGCGCGCCGCCTCCTGCAGCTCCGGCGGCACGGTGCGCAGCGACTGGTAGAGGCTGAACGCCATGTTCCAGGCCTGCGACGTGAAGATCGCGAAGATCGCCGCGCACTCGACGCCGAACAGGTTGCCCGGGAACAGCGCGATGAAGCCGGTGACGGTGATCGACAGGAAGCCCAGGATCGGGATCGACTGCAGGATGTCGAGCAGCGGCACCAGCACCCGCTCGGCGGCGCGGTACTTGGCGGCGAGCGCCGCGAACACACAGGCGAACACCAGCGACGCGCCGAGCGCGAGGAACATGCGCAGCGTGGTGCGCAGCAGGTAGTACGGCAGCGCCGTGGGGTCGAGCGTGAGGGGCAGCACCTCGCCCAGCTGGTACGGTCGCGCCATCTGCGCGCCGCCCCAGGCCAGCAGCACCAGCACCGCGAGCACCAGCGGCAGCAGGGCCCAGTCCCAGCGGTTGCCACCGGACTCGACCACCAGGCGCGGGAAGAATCGTTTGTCGGTCATGCGGTCGGTCATGCGCTTCCTCGTCGCGAACGCCGGGCGCTCGATCGAGATCCGACAGATGGCATTTTCGCCGCACGGCCCGCCGTCCCAGAAGCGGTTGCATGACGCGGTGTGTCGGCGGCGGCCGCCCGGATCCCCCTGCCTCCGGGGGTCGGCCGCGAGCCGGCGGCGCCTCGTTCCTACAATCCCGCGATGTTCCGCGCACCGTCCCGCCTGCTCGACCTGCTGTGGAGCACCACCAGGCGCCGGCGCGGCCACGCGAAGCTGACGCTGCTGGCGCTGGGCGTCTATGCGCTGTTCGCGGTGGTGGTCGCCGCCGAGGTGCGGCTCGGCATGATGGAGCCGGGGCCGGCTTTCTGGCTCTGCGTCATCAGCCTGGGCGGCATCCTCGTCTTCTACGCGCTGGTGCGCAGCGGCCTCAGCGAGCGGCTGTCGAGCGACCCGTCGCTGACGATGCCGCAATCGGTGTTCGGCATCTCGATCACCGCCTGGGGCTATGCGATCAACCCGCAGCTGCGCGGCGCGGTGATGGCGATCATGCTGCTGAACCTGGTGTGGGGCATGTTCGTGATGTCGCCGCGCGAGGCGCGGCTGCTGGGCGCGCAGGCGCTGGCGATGCTGGGCGGCGTGATGCTGTGGAAGGCGCGCACCGATCCGGCGCGCTTCCCGCCGCACATCGAGGCGATCCAGTTCGGCTTCTGCGTGATCCTGATGACGGCGATGTCGGCGCTGGCGGTCAGCATGGGCCGGCTGCGCGCAAAGCTGCGGCAGCGCCAGGCGGAGCTGCAGGAAGCGCTCGCGAAGATCCACCACCTGGCCACGCGCGACGACCTGACCGGCCTCGTGAACCGCCGCCACCTGACCGAGCTGCTCGATGCCGAGCGCGTGCGGCAGAAGCACCACGGCCTGCCGCTGAGCCTGGTGCTGATGGACCTCGACCACTTCAAGCCGATCAACGACAACCACGGCCACGCGGCCGGCGAC
>NZ_JBFUGN010000059.1:0-14638 GCF_056402895.1 Rhizobacter sp. P3_B12
GGCTGCCGCCAGGCCGGCCCGCCGCGCACCATGAGCATCGTCTTCGAGAAGCCCTCGGTCTGGCAGCGGCTGAAGCCGGTCTTCACCGGCTTCGACGCGCCGCTCGTGACCGGCGTGCTGCTGCTCGGCGCGGCCGGCCTGGTGACGATGTACTCGGCCGGCTTCGACAACGGCTCGCGCTTCGTCGACCACGGCCGCAACATGATCCTCGCGCTGATCATCCTGTTCGTCGTCGCGCAGGTGCCGCCGCAGCGGCTGATGCAGCTGGCGGTGCCGTTGTACACGGTGGGCGTGATGCTGTTGATCGCCACCGCGGTGATCGGCGTCACGAAGAAGGGCGCGACGCGCTGGCTGAACGTCGGCATCGTGATCCAGCCGAGCGAGATCATGAAGATCGCGATGCCGCTGATGCTCGCCTGGTGGTTCCAGCGCCGCGAGGGCCAGCTGCGCGTGCTCGACTTCATCGTGGCGCTCGGGCTGCTCGCGGTGCCGGTCGGCATGATCGTCAAGCAGCCCGACCTGGGCACCGCGATCCTGGTGCTGTCGGCCGGGCTGTACGTGATCTTCTTCGCCGGGCTCTCGTGGAAGCTGATCGTGCCGGTGCTGGTGATCGGCGGCGCGGCGATCACCGCGGTGGTGGTGTCCGAGGACCGCATCTGCCAGCCCGACGTGGTGTGGCCGATGATGCGCGACTACCAGAAGAACCGCGTCTGCACGCTGCTCGACCCGACCACCGACCCGCTCGGCAAGGGCTTCCACATCATCCAGGGGATGATCGCGATCGGCTCCGGCGGCATCGAGGGCAAGGGCTTCATGAAGGGCACGCAGACGCACCTCGAGTTCATCCCGGAGCGGACCACCGATTTCATCTTCGCCGCCTTCTCCGAGGAGTTCGGGCTGGTCGGCTGCGTGTCGCTGATCCTCGGCTTCACGTTCCTGATCTTCCGCGGGCTGGTCATCGCGGCCGATGCGCCGACGGTGTTCACCCGGCTGCTGGCCGGCGCGGTGACGCTGAGCTGGTTCACCTACGCGTTCGTCAACATGGGCATGGTCAGCGGCATCCTGCCGGTGGTGGGCGTGCCGCTGCCGTTCATCAGCTACGGCGGCACCGCGATGCTGACGCTCGGGCTCGGGCTCGGGATCCTGATGTCGATCTCGAAGAGCCGGCGGATGATGCAACGCTGAGACGGCGTTGAAGGCGTCCGCAGGCGCTAAGCTGTGCGCCTCGCCGACACCCACGGACGACTTCCATGAGCCTGCAACACCCCGCAGACGCAGTCGGAGCTTCTTCAGCCAGATCCCGCGTCGGCATCGTCGGCGTCGGCAACATGGGCGGCGCGATCGCAGCCCGCCTGCTGTCGCTCGGCTGGCCGGTGGCGGTGCACGACATCGACGACCGCTGCGAGGCGCTGGCGGTGGGCTTCGGCGCGATGGCCTGCGCGACGCCGTCCGGCGTGGCGGCCTCGTGCGAGGTCTTGATCATCGCCGTCGTCGATGCGGTGCAGACCGAGGCGGTGCTGTTCGGCGCCCACGGCGCGGCGCGCGGCCTGGCCCGCGGCAGCACCGTGCTGCTGTGCCCGACCATCGCGCCGGCCGATGTCGAGCGCTTCGCCGCCGGGCTGCACCGGCAGGGCATCGCCTGCATCGACGCGCCGATGTCCGGCGGCCCCGATCGCGCCCGCGCCGGCAGCATGAGCCTGATGCTGGCCGGCCCCGGCGATGCGATCGAACGGCTCGGCGGGCTGCTCGGCGCACTGTCGTCGCGCGTGTTCCGCATCAGCGAGCGGCCGGGCGACGGTGCGCGCACCAAGCTCGTCAACAACCTGCTGGCCGGCATCAACCTGGCCGGCGCGGCCGAGGCGATGGCGCTGGCCGAACGCATGGGGCTGGACGTGGGGCGCACGCTCGACGTGGTCGAGCAGTCGAGCGGCCAGAGCTGGATCGGCAGCGACCGGCTGCACCGCGCGCTGCGCGGCGACTACCTGCCGCGGGCGCACACCCGATTGCTGAACAAGGACACGCACCTGGCGCTCGGCGTGGCGCGCCAGGCGGGCGCGGCCACCACGCTCGGCGAGGCGGCGGCCGCGCTGTTCGCGCGGGCCTGCGAGCGCGGCTTCGCCGGGCTGGACGACGCCAGCGTGTTCGAACTGCTGCGGCAAGCACGTTGACCACCCGACGCCGACCTTCTTCCAAAGCGCCCGACGCACCCGAGGCGCACCTGCGGCGCATGAACCGCGTGCTCGACCACATCGATGCGCACCTGGCCGACGACCTGCGGCTCGAGACGCTGGCCGACGTGGCCGCGTTCTCGCCCTTCCACTTCCACCGCGTGTTCCGCGCCTGGACCGGCGAGACGCTGCTCGACTTCGTGCGCCGGCGCCGGCTCGAGACTGCCGGCGGGCGCCTGCGGCATGCGCCGCGCGACAGCATCACGACGATCGCGTTCGCGGTCGGCTTCGAATCGGGCGAGGCGTTCTCGCGCGCCTTCAAGCTGCACTTCGGCATGACGCCGACCGCCTGGCGGCGCGGCGGGCAGCTGCTGTGGGAGCGGCGCCAGCGCATGGTGCGCACGCGGCCCGCGCCGGCGGGCCCACGCTACACGATCGTGCTCAAGCAGCTGCCCGAGCGCGAGGTACTGTACTGGCGCGCGCAAGGCCGCTACGACACGGTGGTGTCGCCGGCCTGGGTCGCGTTCACGCCGTACATCGCGGCGCTGGGGTTGGCCGGGCAGCTGCGCCTGGGCATGGGGCTGGACGATCCGGACATCGCGCCGGTGTCGCGTTGCCGCTTCGATGCCTGCGTGGTGCTGCCGCCGAACTGGCACGAGCCGATCAGCGGGCCGGTGTCGCGCAAGCGGGTGGCCGGCGGGCTGCACGCGTGCCTGAGCTACGACGGCCCCGGCCCGCTGATGCAGCACGCCTGGCGGCAGTTGCTCAACGACTGGCTGCCGACCTCGGGGTTGTTGGTCGGCGACACGCCGTTCTTCGAGATCTATCCGGTGGGGCAGCCTCTGCCCGCCCAGGGGCCTGTCGTCATCTGCGAGCTGTGCATGCCTGTGCAGAGGTGACCCGGATTGGCATCCGGGCTACGCGGTGGCCAATCCGTGTCTTTGTCGCACCACGCGCCGATGCGTCGCGCGCGCCGACGGCACCCAGCCGTGCCGGTACCAGCGCGCCGCCATCGTCAGCCCGCGCAGCCACTCGTCGGCCGCGTACGCGATCCACACGCCGACCAGCCCGAGCCCGAAGTACACGCCCAGCAGCCAGGCGCCGCCGGCCATCACGAACACCATCGACGCGGCGCCGGCCATCACCGGGAACTTGGCGTCGCCGGTCGCGCGCAGCGCGTTGATCACGACCAGGTTGAAGGTGCGCCCCGGCTCCAGCAGCACCGTGATCCACAGCAGCGTCGTCGCCGCCTGGATGATGTGCGGATCGTGGGTGAAGAGCTGCATCGTCCAGCGGGCCGTCAGCGCGCCGACCAGCGCGAGGCTGGTCGACACCACCAGCCCCCAGCGCAGGCTCTTGCGCACCAGCCGGTGCGCCGCATGCAGCTGGCCGGCACCGATCAGGTGGCCGACCAGGATCTCGCTGGCGAAGCCGATCGCGAGGCCGAACACCAGGATGAAGTACATGATCTGCATCGTGTAGCTGTGCGTCGCGAGCTCGGCCGCGCCCATGCGCGCCACCAGCGCGATCGTCACCAGCAGCGCGAGCCGGTAGGCCACGTTCTCGGCCGCGCCCGGCAGGCCGATGTGCAGCACCGGGCCGAGGCGGCGCCAGCGCATCACCCACCAGTCGCGCGCGGTCGGCACCAGGTCGAGCCGGCGCTGCCACAGCCACAGGTGGAAGGCGATGCCGAACGCACGGCTCAGCGCCATCGCGAGCGCGAAGCCCGGCAGCCCGAGCCCCGGCACCGGCCCGAMGCCGGTCATCAGCGGCGTGCAGATCAGCAGGTGCAGGCTGTGCATCGCCAGCATGTTCATCAGCGTGTCGCGTGCATGCAGGTGCGCCCGCATCACCGACGACATGCTGGCATTGAACGCATCCAGCACCAGTGCGACGGCCAGCACGCGCAGGTAGGGGCCGGCGATCGGCAGCACGTCGGCCGGCGCGTTCAGCAGGGCGAGCAGCGGGTTCGCGCAGGTCGCCACCACCAGCCCGGCACCCAGGCCCAGCCAGGTGCTCGCGCCGAGCGAGGCGCGCGCGGTCTGGTCGGCACCGAGCCGGTTGCCCGCGCCCAGGTTCTGCGTGATCACCACGCTGACGCCCATGCTGATGATGCGGAACAGCAGGAAGAACGAGGCCTGCACGTTGTTCGCGAGCGCGAACGCGCCGGAGGCGCTGTCCGATTGCCGCGATGCGAGCCACAGCCCCGTCAGGCCGACCAGCAGCCCGAGCACCAGCTCGGCCAGCAGCGGCCAGGTGAGCGCGACCAGGCTCGGGCGGGGCAGGGGAGCAGCGTGCGTGGAGGCGGACATGAAGCGATCGGCGCGAAACCGCAATGATCGCCGCAATCGGTTGCGGCGGCTGTCCGATCTTGCTCTGCTCTTTGACTCAGGCGCGCTTGTGCTTCTTCGGTCCGTGCAGGAACTCGCGGTCGACATCGAGCGTCGACTTGACGCCGATGTCGGCCCGGTGCTGCTTCAGCCAGCCCGTCGCCGCCGCGCGCCCGAGCGCGAACAGCTCTTCGAGGAAGGCCCGGTCGGTGTTGAACTTGCTGTTCGCGCCATAGGGGCCGAGCCCGTCGTCGTCGGCCACCATGTGCAGCCGCAGGTCCTTGTAGCGCCCCGGGTCCAGCTTGCCCTCGCGCACCAGCCGCGAGACGAACGAGATCGCGCGCATCTCCGACATCAGGCTCGCGTTGAACGTGATCTCGCTGAGCCGGTCCATGATCTCCTCGCTGCGCGTCGGCGTGCCCTCGCGCACCAGCGGGTTGATGCGCACCAGCAGGATGTCGAGCGCCGCCGTCTGGTAGATCAGCGGGTAGATCGCCGGGTTGCCGGTGTAGCCGCCGTCCCAGTAGGGCTCGCCGTCGATCTGCACCGCCTGGAACAGGAACGGCAGGCAGGCCGATGCGAGCAGCACGTCGACCGTGATGTCGCGGCCGGTGAACACCCGCGCCTGGCCGGTCGTCACGCTGGTGGCGGTGATGAACAGCCGCAGCCCGCTCGCGTGCACCGCATCCTCGTCGACATGGCGGCGCAGCACGTCGCGCAGCGGGTTCAGGTTGAGCGGGTTGAATTCGTACGGGCTGAACGAGCGGAAGAACGTGCTCATCCACTGGTAGCCGGGCAGCTTGTCGAGCTTGAAGTTGTCGTTCAGCGCATGCGCCTGGCCGGCCGAGAACGGCGAGAAGATCGAGCCGGAGCGGCTCACGTCGCGCCAGAACTCGGCGAGCGCCTCGCGGGCACCCTCGCGGCCGCCCTTGCGGAAGCCGCTCGCCATCACCGCGGCGTTCAACGCGCCGGCGCTGGTGCCCGAGACGCCGCTGAAGTGCAGCCCGTCGTCCTCGAGCAGCCGGTCGAGCACGCCCCAGGTGAACGCGCCGTGTGAGCCGCCACCCTGCAGCGCCAGGTCAAGGCCGAGCGAAGCGGGAGCGTGTGTTTCGTGTACTGCCATCGGGATATACCTCGGGTTAACCCGGGGCAGTCTAAGTCGGATGGGATTCGCCGGTGTTTCCGTCGGTCACCGTGCCGGTGCCGGCGCCCACCGGGAAGCGCACCGTGAAGCGCGCGCCCGGCCCGAACGCCACGCCGCCCTGGTCGCTCAAGCCCGGGCGGTGCCGCAGGTTGGCGTCTTCCAGCGTGATCTCGGCATCGTGCTGCTGCGCGATCTCGCGCACGATCGCGAGGCCCAGGCCGGAGCCGTCGACATTGGTGCCCAGCGAGCGGTAGAACGGCTGGAACACCTTGTCGCGCTCGGCCGCCGGGATGCCGGGGCCGGAATCCTCCACCTGCACCACCACCACCTGGCCGAACGGGTCGTCGACCGCCCGCACCGTGACCGTGCCGCCTTCGGGCGTGTACTGCAGCGCGTTGTCGACCAGGTTGCGGATCAGCTCGCGCAGCAGCACCGGCTGGCCGGCGATCGACAGGCCGGCCTGGCCCTTGGCCGCACCGCTGTCCGGTCCCTCGTAGCCCAGGTCGATGCGCTTCTCCAGCGCGCGCGGCACGAAATCGCGCACCGCCTCGGCGGCCAGCCGCGCCAGGTTGACTGGCTGCCGCTGCAGCGCCTGCGAGGCGTCCTCGGCGCGCGCCATCGCGAGCAGCTGGTTGACCATGCGCGCCGCACGCTGGCTGGCACGGGCGATCTGCTGCAGCGACTTCTTCAGCGCCTGCGGATCGCGCTCGCCGGCGTCGATCTCGCGCTGCGCCAGCTCGGCCTGCGTGCGCAGCCCGGCCAGCGGCGTCTTCAGCTGGTGCGCCGCGTCGGCGAGAAAGTGCTTCTGCGTGCCGATGCTGCGGTCGAGCCGGGTCAGCAGGTCGTTGATGGCGCGCACCAGCGGCGACACCTCCTCGGGCGCGTCGCGCTCGTCGATCGGGCTCAGGTCGTGGCTCTCGCGGCGGCGGATGCGCTGCTGCAGCTCGTTCAGCGGTGCGATGCCGCGCGCCAGCGCCAGCCACACCAGCAGCACCGCGAGCGGCAGGATCACGAACTGCGGCAGCATCACGCCCTTGATGATCTCGGTGGCCAGGCGCGAGCGCTTGCCCAGCGTCTCGGCCACCTGCACGATCGGCGGCTCGATGCCGCCCGCCACACCGCCCGGCAGGCCGATGCGCACATAGGCGATGCGCACCGGCTCGCGGTTGATCTCGTCGTCGCGGAAGCGCACCACGCCGGGCGCGGCGCGCTCCTCGTCGTTGGGCATCGGCAGCGCCCGCTCGCCGCTCAGGTACTGGCCGTCGAGGCCGAGCACCTGGTAGTACAGGGTGTCGGTCTCGTCGGTGTGCAGCAGCTCGGCAGCGCTCGCCGGCAGCGCGAAGCTGGCCGACGGCAGCRTGCCGCCGCCGGCATCCTGCACCGTGACCTGCTGCGACAGCACGCGGGCCATCTCGCCGAGCTGGCGGTCGAACGGCTTGTTGGCGATGCCCTGCGCGACCAGCCAGGTCAGCACGACGCTCATCGGCCACAGCAGCAGCAGCGGCGCGAGCATCCAGTCGAGGATCTCGCCGAACAGGGACCGTTGCTCTTTCAAGCCGCGATCTTCTCCAGGCAGTAGCCGAGGCCGCGCACGGTGGCGATGCGCACCGGGCCCTGCTCGATCTTCTTGCGCAGCCGGTGGATGTAGACCTCGATCGCGTTGTTGCTGACCTCCTCGCCCCATTCGCACAACCGCTCGACCAGCTGGTCCTTGCTGACCAGCCGGCCGGCGCGCTGCAGCAGCACCTCGAGCAGGCTCAGCTCGCGCGCCGACAGCTCGACCATCTGGTCGTTCAGGTAGGCGACGCGGCCGGTCGCGTCGAAGGTCAGCGGGCCGTGGCGGATCACGCTCGACGCGGTGCCCAGGCCGCGCCGCGTCAGCGCACGCACGCGGGCCTCGAGCTCCTGCAGCGAGAACGGCTTGGCCATGTAGTCATCGGCCCCCAGGTCGAGGCCCTGCACGCGCTGCTCGACGCTGTCGGCCGCGGTCAGGATCAGCACCGGCACCGCCGAGCCGCGGGCGCGCAGCTTGCGCAGCACCTCCAGCCCGTGCAGCTTCGGCAGGCCCAGGTCGAGGATCAGCAGGTCGAACTCATGGGCCGACAAGGCGGCGTCGGCCTCGGTGCCGCTCGCGACATGGTCGACGGCATAGCCGCCGTTGCGCAGCGAGCGCAGCAGCCCGTCGGCCAACACCTGGTCGTCTTCGGCGATCAACACGCGCATGGCTGCCTCCTGTGCGGCTCGTCACCCGGCCGCTGCGGGATTGTAGGGAGTGGCCCCGCAGGGATTCGAGATCCGGCACGAGAAAAGACTGTACAAACATCCAGCCTTTGCCATAATCCGCGCAACTCTAGGAGATCGCCCCATGGATGCCCCCGTCAAAGCCGCCACCCTCAACACCGAAAAGGCCAAGGCCCTGCAAGCTGCGCTGGCGCAGATCGAAAAGCAGTTCGGCAAGGGCTCGATCATGCGGCTCGGCGAAGGCGAGGTGATCGAAGACATCGAGGTCGTCTCCACCGGTTCGCTGGGCCTCGATGCCGCGCTGGGCGTCGGTGGCCTGCCGCGCGGACGGGTGGTCGAGATCTACGGCCCCGAATCGTCGGGCAAGACCACGCTGACGCTGCAGGTCATTTCTGAAATGCAGAAGCTCGGCGGCACCTGCGCCTTCATCGACGCCGAGCACGCGCTCGATACCGCCTACGCCCAGAAGCTGGGCGTCAACCTGCAGGAGCTGCTGATCAGCCAGCCCGACACCGGCGAGCAGGCGCTCGAGATCGTCGACGCGCTGGTGCGCTCCGGCTCGGTCGACCTGGTGGTGATCGACTCGGTCGCAGCACTCACGCCGAAGGCCGAAATCGAAGGCGAGATGGGCGATTCGCTGCCCGGCCTGCAGGCCCGCCTGATGAGCCAGGCGCTGCGCAAGCTCACCGGCACCATCAAGAAGACCAACACGATGGTCATCTTCATCAACCAGATCCGCATGAAGATCGGCGTGATGTTCGGCAGCCCCGAAACCACCACCGGCGGCAATGCGCTGAAGTTCTACGCCTCGGTGCGGCTCGACATCCGCCGCATCGGCAGCATCAAGAAGGGCGAAGAAGTCATCGGCAACGAGACCAAGGTCAAGGTCGTCAAGAACAAGGTGTCGCCGCCCTTCAAGACCGCCGAGTTCGACATCCTCTACGGCCAGGGCATCAGCCGCGAAGGCGAGGTGATCGACATGGGCGTCGAGGCCAAGGTGCTCGAGAAGTCCGGTGCCTGGTACGCCTACAACGGCGAGAAGATCGGCCAGGGCAAGGACAACGCCCGCGAATTCCTGCGCGAGAACCCCGACCTGTCGGTCGAGATCGAGAACAAGGTGCGCGAGGCGATGGGCATCCCGTTGCTGCCGACCGCCGGCGGTGCCGCGCAGGCGGCTGAGGCCGGTGAGGCCAAGCCGGCCAAGAAGGCGCCCAAGGAGCCGAAGGAAGCCCGCGGCGAATAAGTCTGCCGGCGAGCGGCTTGGCGATGCGGCAGCGGCTCTCGCTGCGCGGGCGCGGCGTGCAGCTGCTGTCGCAGCGCGAGCACAGCCGGCAGGAGCTGCGGCGCAAGCTGCTGCAGCACCTGCGTGCTGACGATGCGCCGCTGCCGGACGATGCCGACCAGCAGGTCGACGACGTGCTGGCCTGGCTGCAGGACAAGGGCTACTTCAGCGAGCAGCGCTTCGTCGAGAGCCGGGTGCATGTGCGCGAATCGCGCTACGGCAACCTGCGCATCCGCCAGGAGCTGGCGCAGCACGGCGTCACGCTGGACGCCGACCAGGCGCAGCGCCTGAAAGAAACCGAGCTGGCACGTGCCCACGAGGTGTGGGTGCGCAAGTTCGGGGCCGCGGCCAGCGATCCGGCCGGCCGCGCGAAGCAGCAGCGGTTTCTCGCGGGCCGGGGTTTCTCGGCCGAGGTGATCCGCCGCGTGGTGAAGGGCGACGTGGACGAAGCCGCCTGGTGAGAACAGGCCTCGGCGGCCGTCGTCGCCCCCACGCCGTTCAGAACGCGATCAGGCGGCTGCCTTCTTGCCGGCCGGCTTTGCGGTGCTTGCCGCTTGCACGACAGCCTCACGCGCCAGGCGCGCCTGTTTCTTCGCGTCCTTCGCACGCTTTTGCTTCTCACGGCGGATTCCGCGGTCCTTGTCGGCGCTCATGCCAATCTCCAATGGGTTGAAAGAGCCGAGGTTTTACCACCTCCGGCGGATCGCCCTGCAAGGCGGCGCCCAGGCTGGTACAACCCAGGGCTTCCCCACTGACGAGGATTCGCGATGAACTGGGTGATCCTGGTGGCCGCCGGCCTGTTCGAGATCGGCTGGGCGATCGGCCTGAAGTACACCGAGGGTTTCACACGCCTGTGGCCGAGCATCGGCACCGTGGCGGCGATGGTCATCAGCGTGTGCCTGCTCGGCTACGCGATGAAGTCGCTGCCGGTCGGCACGGCCTACGCGGTGTGGGTCGGCGTCGGCGCGGTCGGCACCGCGATCCTCGGCATCGTGCTGTTCGGCGAGCCGGCCTCCGCGGCGAGGCTGGCCAGCCTCGCGCTGATCGTGGCCGGCATCGTCGGGCTGAAGCTCGCGAGCCCGGCGTGAGCCCGGGCGCCGCTCAATACAGCAACCGGCACCGGATCGTGTCCGGCAGCGACGCCAGGTCGGCCAGCGCCGCCTCCGGCGCCGCGGTGTCGACGTCGATCACGACGTAGCCCACCTCGTCGCGCGTGCTCAGGTACTGCGCCGCGACATTGATGCCGGCCTTCGACAGCCGCTCGTTCACGCGCGCGATCACGCCCGGCACGTTGCGGTGGATGTGCAGCAATCGGCTGCGCCCGGTGTGCTCGGGCAGCGCCACCTCGGGGAAATTGACCGCCGACGTCGTCGAGCCGTTGTTGCTGTAGCGCACCAGCTTGGCCGCCACTTCCTTGCCGATGTTGGCCTGCGCCTCCAGCGTCGAGCCGCCGATGTGCGGCGTCAGGATCACGTTGTCCATGCCGACCAGCGGCGATTCGAAGCGCGCGTCGTTGCCCTGCGGTTCCTCGGGGAACACGTCGATCGCCGCGCCGAGCAGGTGGCCGTCGCGCAGCGCCTCGGCCAGCGCATCGATGTCGACCACCGTGCCGCGCGAGGCATTGATCAGGTGCGCGCCGCGCTTCATCGCGCGGATCTGCGCGCGCCCGATCAGGCCCTTGGTCGACGGCAGCTCCGGCAGGTGCAGCGTGACCACGTCCGACGTGCCCAGCACCTCGTCGAGGCTGTCCATCGCACGGGCATTGCCGAGCGGCAGCTTGGCCTCGATGTCGTGGAACACCACGGCCATGCCGAGCTGCTCGGCCAGCACGCCGATCTGCGTGCCGATGTGGCCGTAGCCGACGATGCCCAGCGTCTTGCCGCGCACTTCGAACGAGTTCTCGGCGCTCTTGGTCCAGCCGTTGCGGTGCAGGATCGCGTTCTTCGCCGGGATGCCGCGCATCAGCATGATGACCTCGGCCAGCACCAGCTCGGCCACGCTGCGGGTGTTCGAGAACGGCGCGTTGAAGACCGGCACGCCCAGGTCCATTGCGGCGCGCAGGTCGACCTGGTTGGTGCCGATGCAGAAGCAGCCGACCGCGGCGAGCTTGGGCGCGGCCTTCAGCACCTCGGCCGTCAGCTGGGTGCGCGAGCGGATGCCGAGGAAGTGCGCATCGGCGATCGCATCGTGCAGCGCAGCGCCGGCCAGCGCCTTCGCGTGCGTGGCGACCTGCGTGTAGCCGTCGCGCTTCAGCACGTCGACGGCCGAGGCATGGATGCCCTCGAGCAACACGAACTTGAGCTTGTCCTTCGGGACCGAGAGTCTGTGATTCATGGCCCGATTGTTGAATAGCCGAATCGGCCCCGTTCGGCGCAAGGGCATGCACCGGTTAGAGTCCTGGGGCTTTCCTGTCGTCGTACGTGCGCTAGTCCGTGCTGTATCCCCTGTCCGTGAGTGCCTCCCCCACCGTGAATCTTCCCAACCCGCGCCATGCGGCGCGCGTGCCTGCGCACGTCTCGCCCGAGCAGCTCGCTCGCATCCGCCAGGCCGCCTACGCGCTGCCGCAGGTGGTCAAGCCCGCCGACTATTTCGACGAGCACGCCTCGGGGCTGGACGAGCGCCTCGACAAGCTCGGCCTCGTGCTGCTGCAGAAGGCGGTGGCCGGCGCCCGGCCGAGCCGCTGGATCGCGCCCGACGTGATGGACGCGGCGCTGCAGCACCTCGACGCCGTCGGCAACGGCCCCGAGGTGCGCACCGTGATGCTGGACCGCACGGCCGCGCTCGATGCGTTGGGCATCGTGCGCGAATCCGGCCGCTGGACGCGCCTGATCAGCCAGCCGCTGCAGCTGGCCGAGGTGAACTGGCGCGTGCCGGTGATGTTCCGCATCCCGATCGCATCGGAGCCGGTGTGGGCGTTCTTCCGCGATGGCGACAAGGCCGCTTTGCTGGCCGCGCTCGGCCCCATCCAACCCTGGCCGCATGCCGGCGAGGTGCAGGCCGCGCTCGAGGCGCTGGTGCAGCGCAGCCGCGCGCACAACCCGCGCCACCTCGACATGCTGCTGCCGCGCCTGCTGGCCGAATGCGCAACACCGCAGCCGGTGGCCGACCTGCGGGCCGCCTGCGTGCGTGCCCAGGAGCGCTGGGAACACCAGGTGGCCGAGCTCGACACGCTGGCCGGCCTGAACAGCGAACTCGCGTTCCAGGGCTACCCCGACACCTTCGTGAAGGCGCGCCGCCTGCAGCGCAACGTGACGCTCTACGTCGGCCCGCCCAACAGCGGCAAGACCTACGCCGCGTTCGAGCAGCTGGCGCAGGCGCACGACGGCGCCTACCTGGCGCCGCTGCGCCTGCTGGCGCTCGAGGGCCGCGACCGGCTGGTCGGCCGCGGCGTGGCCTGCTCGCTGCTGACCGGTGAGGAGAACGTGCCGGCCGAAGGCGCCGGGCTGGTGTCGAGCACCATCGAGATGGTGAGCACCAACAAGGTGGTCGATGTCGCGGTGATCGACGAAGCCCAGATGATCTTCGACCCGTACCGCGGCTGGGCGTGGACGCAGGCGATCGTCGCGGTGCCGGCCAGCGAGGTGATCATCATCTGCTCGGCCTATGCGGTGCCGGCGATCGAGAACCTGCTGGGCCTGTGCGGCGAGCGCTGCAGCGTGCGGCACTTCGAGCGCAAGCAGCATGTGCAGCTGATCGAGGCACCGGTGCCGATCGGCGCGCTGACCAAGGGCGATGCGGTGGTGGCGTTCAGCCGGCGCGACGTGCTGACGCTGCGCGACCAGATCGCCGCCGGCGGCCACCCGGTGTCGGTGATCTACGGCGCGCTGCCGCCCGAGGTGCGGCGGCGCGAGGCCGAGCGCTTCGCGCTGGGCGAATCGCATGTGCTGGTCGCCACCGACGCGATCGGCATGGGGCTGAACCTGCCGATCCGCCGCGTGCTGTTCAGCACGATGAGCAAGTTCGACGGCCAGGGCGACCGGCCGCTCGACGAATCCGAGGTGCACCAGATCGGTGGCCGCGCCGGCCGCTTCGGCATGCACGAAGAGGGCTTCGTCGGCGTGCTGAAAGAGGCCGAGCCGCAGGCCTTGCGCATGCTGAAGGAGCGCCTGCCGCGCACGCCGCGGGCGCCACGCGACTTCAAGGCGCCGGTGGCGCCGAACGGCTGGCACGTCGACACCATCGCCTCGCGCCTGCGCAAGACGCAGCTGCGCGAGGTGCTGGGCGTCTTCATGGACCAGCTGAAGCTCGACAACGCACACTTCGCGGTGGCCGAGCTGGAGCAGATGCTGGAGCTGGCCGAGCAGCTCGACCGCAGCGCCGCGAAGCTCACGCTGAAGGAGCGTTTCATCTACGCGCAGGCGCCGGTGGACACGCGCACCGTCTCGCAGGTGCAGGAGTTCCTCGACTGGAGCAGCAGCCATGCGCTGACCGGCCGCGCCGGCTCGCCGTGGTTCCTGCAGGACGTGGACGGCCACAGCCGGCTCGACCGCATGGAGCAGGCGCTGCGCTCGTGCACGCTGTGGCTGTGGCTGGACCTGCGCTTCCCCGGCGTCTACGGCAAGGTCGACGAGGTGACCGCGCTGCGCAGCCAGCTGAACGACGGCATCGAGCGCCAGCTGAAGGGCAAGCGGCCGCTCGCGCAGGTGCGCCACCGCACGCGGCGCTGAGCGGTCGCACCCTGACACACCGACTTTGCCGCTCGGCGGCACAATCCCCTCCTTTCCCGCTTGTCGCTTCCCCATGAGTTCAACGCCTCCTTCACCGGCCACGCCCGCCACCGAACTGCCTGTCGACGACACGCTCGCTGGTGACGCGCCTGCGGCCGACACGCCTGTCGAGGCCGCCCTTGCAGCGACGACCGAGGTGCCGGCCGAGGTGGCCGCTGATGTGGCCGCTGATGTGGCCGCTGATGTGGCCGCCGATGTGGCCGCCGATGCGCCCTCGAAGGCGCCCGCCAAAGCGCCGGGCATGAGCCCCGCGGCCTGCGCGCAGGAGCTGCGCCAGCGCTTCCCGGCGCTGTTCGACGGCCCGCCGAAGCCGCTGAAGCTGCGCACCCACGTCGACATCGAGGCACGCGCGCCGGGGGTGTTCAGCAAGCAGGTGCTGACGGCGTTCTTCCGCCGCTACACCGGCAGCACCTCGTACCTGCTGTCGGTGGCGCGCGGCCGCCAGCGCTTCGACCTGGACGGCAAGCCCGGCGGCGAGATCAGCGACGAGCACCGCCAGATCGCCGTCGACGAGCTGACGCGGCGAGGCGTCAGCCTGCAGTCGCGCCGCGAGCTCGAAGACCAGCAGCGCCGCAACCGGGCCGGGCTGCTGTTCGACTACGAACGCACCACGCTGACGCGCGCGAACTTCTGCGTGCTGAAGCAGGTGGCCGAGGAAGAGCTCGACGGCCTGCTCGAGATCGCCCGCGCCGAAGCGGCACAGCAAGCCCAGCAACAGCCGCGGCGCCCGCCGCCCGATGCGCGCC
>NZ_JBFUGN010000060.1:0-14508 GCF_056402895.1 Rhizobacter sp. P3_B12
GCCTCGACAGCGCGATCGAGGATGCGCAGTACAACGACCTCGCCAGCCTGCAGCGGCTCGCGCCCGGCCTGCAGGGCATCGCCCACAATGGCGGCGAATCGGCGCGGGCGATGCGGTTCACCGCGACACTCGGCGTGCCGGTGATGCGCCTGCCGTCGACCAGCCCGGCCAACGCCTCGTGGAGCTTCGAGCGCAAGCTGGAAGCCTGGCGCACCGCCTTCGAAGCCTGTGGAATTGCCTGACTCACCGCCCCTGATGCCTGCCCGCCCGACACCCGAACCCGAACTCGTCCCCGCCACCCTCTCCGAGGCCGACGGCGTGCGCTACCTGCACCTCGGCACGCCCTGGGTGCAGGGCGCGATGCGCGTGCGCAAGCCGAACGTGATCGAGCTCGACTACGTGCAGCGCATGATGGTCTGGCTGCTGCTGATCGAACCCGAGGCGCTCGGCGAGGGCCATGCGGTGCAGCTCGGCCTGGGCGCCGCGGCCATCACGCGCTTCACGCAGCGCATGGGCATGCGCACCACGGCCGTCGAGCTGAACCCGACCGTCATCACCGCCTGCCGGCTGTGGTTCCGCCTGCCGGAAGACGACGACCGGCTGCAGGTGCTGAACCAGGACGCCGGCCTGTGGGTCGCCGACCCCGGGAATGCCGGCAGCGTGCAGGTGCTGTGCGTGGACCTGTACGACCACGAGGCCGCCAGCCCGGTGCTCGACGACGACGCCTTCTACCGCGCCTGCCACCGCGTGCTGGCCGATGGCGGCGTGATGACGGTCAACCTGTTCGGCCGCGACGCGAGCTACGAGCAGAGCGCGGCGCGCATCGCGGCCGCCTTCGGCGAGGCGGCGGTGTGGAGCATGCGGCCCACGCGCGAGGGCAACACCGTCGTGGTCGGCATGAAGGGGCGGGTACTTCCGTCCCGTGAAGTGCTGGCCGCGCGTGCCGACAACATCGAGAACCGCTTCGACCTGCCTGCGCGCAAGTGGCTGCGAATGATCAGAAACACGAACGGGGTGACCCCATGACCGCAGCGGCTTCGACGACGAAACACCCCAAGGCCGACAAGGGCGCCGCCGGGCACCCGCGCGGGCGCCTCGAGTGGCGGCGCCTGCTGCACTGGCTGCTCGAGGACGGCGTGATCGGCCGCGAGGACCACGACCGCACCGAGAAGCGCTTTGCCGCGGCCGAGAGCGTGCAGYATCCGCTGGTGCGGCTGGGCAGCGCGGGCCTCTCGAACCGCTCCGGCAAGCCGCTCGACACCGAGATGCTCACCGAATGGCTGGCCGGCCGCATCGGCATGCCGTACATGCGCATCGACCCGCTGAAGGTCGACGTGGGCCGCGTCGGCGACGTGATGTCGATCAACTATGCCGAGCGCCGCCGCGCGCTGCCGCTGCTGTTCGGCGCCCAGGACGTGACGGTGGCCACCAGCGAGCCCTTCGACATCGCCTGGGCCCCCGAGATCGAGGCCCACACCCGCAAGACGCTGCGGCTGGTGCTGGTCAACCCGGTCGAGGTGGCGCGCTACACGACCGAGTTCTACACGCTGTCGCGCTCGGTGCGCGCGGCGGCCAAGAACGGCGAGAACTCGGCGGCCGC
Source organism: Rhizobacter sp. P3_B12 (assembly GCF_056402895.1). Classification (NCBI taxonomy): domain Bacteria; kingdom Pseudomonadati; phylum Pseudomonadota; class Betaproteobacteria; order Burkholderiales; family Sphaerotilaceae; genus Rhizobacter; species Rhizobacter sp. P3_B12. Next base: position 1,601 of record NZ_JBFUGN010000060.1, read on the forward strand.
GAGCTTCGAGCAACTGGTCGAGCTCGGGCGCAGCAACAAGCAGCTCGATGCCAACGACCAGGGCGTCGTGCAGGTGGTCGACTGGCTGTGGCAGTACGCCTTCGACCAGCGCGCGAGCGACATCCACCTCGAGCCGCGCCGCGAGCTGAGCCTGATCCGCTTCCGCATCGACGGCGTGATGCACACCGTCTACCAGCTGCCGCCCGGCGTGATGAACGCGATGATCGCGCGCGTGAAGCTGCTCGGCCGCATGGACGTGGTCGAGAAACGCCGCCCGCTCGACGGCCGCATCAAGACGCGCAACCCGAACGGCGACGAGGTCGAGATGCGGTTGTCGACGCTGCCCACCGCGTTCGGCGAGAAGATGGTGATGCGGATCTTCGACCCGGACACCGCCGTCAAGTCGCTCGACGCGCTCGGCTTCGGCAGYCACGACGCCCAGCGCTGGGAAGCCCTCACCGCACGGCCGCACGGCATCATCCTCGTGACCGGGCCGACCGGCTCGGGCAAGACCACCACGCTGTACTCCACGCTGAAGCGGCTGGCCACCGACGAGGTCAACGTCTGCTCGATCGAGGACCCGATCGAGATGATCCAGCCCACCTTCAACCAGACGCAGGTGCAGCCGGCGCTGGACCTCGGCTTCGCCGAAGGCGTGCGGGCGCTGATGCGGCAGGACCCGGACATCATCATGGTGGGCGAAATCCGCGACCTGGAGACCGCCGAGATGGCGATCCAGGCCGCGCTGACCGGCCACCTGGTGTTCAGCACGCTRCACACCAACGACTCGGCCTCGGCGGTGACGCGGCTGGTCGACCTGGGCGTGCCGCCGTACCTGATCGGCGCCACCGTGATCGGCGTGCTGGCGCAGCGGCTGGTGCGCGCGCTGTGCGCGAGTTGCAAGCAGCCCGATGAAGCGGTGACGGCCGAGACGCTGAACGAGGCCATCAAGCCATGGCGCATCAACGGCAAGGCGCGGCCCTACAAGGCGGTGGGCTGCCTCGAATGCCGCATGACGGGATTCCGCGGCCGCGCGGGGCTCTACGAGCTGCTGACGGTGAACGAGGCGGCGCAGCCGGCCATCCACCCGGTGCCCGATGCCTCGAAGCTGCGCCAGCTGTCGCTCAGCGACGGCCTGCGGCCCTTGCGGCTGGCCGGGATGATGAAGGTGGCCGAAGGCGTCACCACGATGGACGAGGTGCTGCGCTCGACGCCGTCCTGGGACACCTGATGACACCTCAGGACACGGGGCGCTACGTGTAAACCACACACGGCGCCTGGAGTGGTCTGCCTAGAATCGTCCGCAAGCTGTAACAGACAGCGTCACGTCCACCCAGGACACGAGGAGCTATTCGTGCAGATCAAGAGCCAACGGGACTTCTGGTCCGGTTTGATGTTCATCGTCGTCGGCGTGGTGTTCGCCGTCGGTGCGACGAACTACAGCATGGGGAGCTCGGCGCGGCCGGGCCCCGGCTACTTCCCGCTGATCCTCAGCGTGCTGATGGCGATCCTGGGCGGCTTCGTGCTGTTCAAGTCGCTGACCATCGAGGTCGAGGGCGGGGACCCGATCGGCCACGTCGCGTGGCGCCCGCTGCTGGTGATCGTCGCGGCGATCGCGGTGTTCGGCCTCGCGCTGCCGCGCCTGGGCCTGGTGATCACGGTGCCGATCCTGATCCTGATGACCAGCCTCGCCGGCGATGAATTCAAGTGGAAGGGCGTCCTCGCGACGGCCGTCGTGCTCACCGTGGGTTCGTGGGCGATCTTTGTGCTCGGGCTGAAGCTGGTCATCCCGATGTGGCCCTGGTTCGTGGGCTGAAAAGGAAAACACCATGGACTTGTTGGGAAACCTCGCACTCGGCTTCGGTGTCGCCTTCACGGCGCAGAACCTGATGTATGCGTTCTTCGGTTCGGTGCTGGGCACGCTGATCGGCGTGCTGCCCGGGCTGGGCCCGGTGGCCACCATCGCGATGCTGCTGCCGTCGATCTACGCGCTCGACGCGACGCCGGCGCTGATCATGCTGGCCGGCATCTACTACGGCGCGCAGTACGGCGGCTCGACGACCGCCATCCTGATCAACGTGCCGGGTGAGTCGAGCTCGGTCGTGACCGCGATCGACGGCTACCAGATGGCCCGCCAGGGCCGTGCCGGTGCGGCGCTCGCCGCGGCAGGCCTGGGCTCGTTCTTCGCCGGCTGCGTGGGCACCATCATCATCGCGGCCTTCGCGCCGCCGCTGACCGAGCTGGCCTTCAAGTTCGGCCCGCAGGAGTACTTCTCGCTGATGGTGCTGGGCCTGATCGGCGCCGTGGTGCTGGCCTCGGGGTCGCTGATCAAGGCGATCTCGATGATCATCCTCGGCCTGCTGCTCGCGCAGATCAACACCGACGTGATCTCCGGCCAGGCGCGCTACAGCTTCGACATCCCCGAGCTGACCGACGGCATCGGCTTCGTCGTGATCGCGATGGGCGTGTTCGGCTTCGGCGAGATCATCGCCAACCTGGGCATGCCGGCCGAGCATCGCGAGGTGTTCACGAAGAGCGTGAAGGGCCTGTGGCCGACCAAGCAGGACTTCAAGGACGCCTGGCCGGCGGTGCTGCGCGGCACCGCGCTGGGCTCGGTGCTGGGCGTGCTGCCGGGCGGCGGTGCGCTGCTGGCCTCGTTCGCCGCGTACACGGTCGAGAAGAAGGTGGCAGGCGCCAGCGGCCGCTTCGGCAAGGGCGACATCCGCGGCGTGGCCGGTCCCGAATCGGCGAACAACGCCGGTGCGCAGACCTCGTTCATCCCGATGCTGACGCTGGGCATCCCGCCGAACGCGGTGATGGCGCTGATGGTGGGCGCGATGACGATCAAGGGCATCCAGCCCGGCCCGCAGGTGATGACGAGCAACCCGCAGCTGTTCTGGGGCCTGATCGCCTCGATGTGGGTCGGCAACGCGATGCTGGTGATCCTGAACCTGCCGCTGATCGGCATCTGGATCAAGCTGCTGACGGTGCCCTACCGCTTCCTGTTCCCGGCGATCACGCTGTTCTGCTGCATCGGCGTGTACACGCTGAACAACAACACCTTCGACGTCTACATGACGGCGGCCTTCGCGGTGGTGGGCTACCTGTTCTACAAGCTGAGCTGCGAGCCGGCGCCGCTGCTGCTGGGCTTCATCCTCGGCCCGATGATGGAAGAGAACCTGCGGCGTGCGCTGCTGCTGTCGCGCGGCGACTGGAGCACCTTCATCGTGCGGCCGCTGTCGGCCGGGCTGCTGATCGCCGCCGCCTTGATGATCGTGATCGTGCTGTTGCCGTCGATCAAGAGCAAGCGCGAAGAGGCGTTCCAGGAGGAATAGCGCTCTTCCAGTCAAAACACAGGCCGCCTCGAGCGGCCTGTTTCTTTTGGGGCGCGGCGGGCATCATCCGCGCATCACTTTCAAGGGCCAGGGAATGGACGCAACGAATCACTTCGACTGGAGCGCGGGGTACACGAGCCAGCGCTTGCCGGTGTTCGGCCGCAACGTGGTGTCGACCTCGCACCCGCTGGGCGCGCAGGCCGGATTGCGCATGCTGCTGAACGGCGGCAACGCGGTGGATGCGGCGATCGCCGCGGCGGCGGCGATGACCGTCGTCGAGCCGGTCAGCAACGGGCTCGGCTCCGACGCGTTCTGCATCCTGTGGGACGGGCAGTCGCTGCACGGCCTGAACGCGAGCGGGCGCGCGCCGTCGGCCTGGACGCCGGAATATTTCCGCGCCAGGTACGGCGCCGATGCGAAGACGCCGCCGCTGCGCGGCTGGGACAGCGCCACGGTGCCGGGCGCCGTCGCCGGCTGGGTGGCCTTGAGCGAGCGCTTCGGCAAGCTGCCGTTCGCCGACCTGCTGGCGCCGGCCATCGAGATCGCCGAGCGCGGCTACGCGGTGCCCACCGTCGTGCAGCAGAAGTGGTCGGCCGCGGTGCCGCTGCTGGCGCAGCAGCCGGGCTTCGCCGAGACCTTCATGCCGCACGGCCGCGCGCCGAACCTGGGCGAGCTGTTCCGCTTCCCGGGTGCCGCGCGGTCGCTGCGCCTGATCGCGCAGACGCGCGGTGCCGCCTACTACGGCGGCGAGATCGCCGAGGCGGCGGCCCGCCACGCGAAGGAGCACGGTGGCGCGATCCGCGTCGAGGACTTCGCCGCGTACCGGCCGGAGTGGGTGGCACCCATCGGCAAGACCTACCGCGACCACGTGCTGCACGAGATCCCGCCGAACGGGCAGGGCATCGCGGCGCTGATCGCGCTGGGCATCCTGTCGAACTTCGACCTGGAGCGGCTGGCGGTCGACGGCGTCGATTCGCAGCACCTGCAGATCGAGGCGATGAAGCTCGCGTTCGCCGACGTCTACCGCTTCGTCGCCGAGCCAGGCAGCATGGAGGTGACGGCGGCGCAGATGCTGGACGATGCCTACCTCGCGTCGCGCGCGAAGCTGATCGACCTGAAGCGCGCGCAGGATTTCGGCGCCGGCAACCCGGTGAAGGGCGGCACCATCTACCTGAGCGCGGCCGACGAGAGCGGCATGATGGTGAGCTTCATCCAGAGCAACTACATGGGCTTCGGTTCCGGCGTGGTGGTGCCGGGGTACGGGCTGTCGATGCAGAACCGCGGGCACGGCTTCAGCCTGGCCGACGGCAGTGCCAACCAGGTGGCGCCGGGCAAGCGGCCGTTCCACACGATCATTCCGGCCTTCCTGACGCGCGACGGCCGGCCGCAGATGAGCTTCGGCGTGATGGGTGCCAACATGCAGCCGCAAGGCCATATGCAGACGCTGGTGCGCATGCTCGACTACCGCCAGCACCCGCAGGCCGCCTGCGACGCGCCGCGCTGGCGCTTCAACCRGGGGCTGGAGATCAACGTCGAGCGCTCGATGAACCCGGCGACGGTGCAGGGGCTCGCCGAGCGCGGCCATCGCATGGAAGTCATCAACGACTCGTACCAGGATTTCGGCGCCGGCCAGTTCATCTGGCGGCTCGGCGACCCGGGCAGCGACGGCTACGTGGCCGCGAGCGATGCGCGGCGGGACGGGCAGGCGGTGGTGTTCTGAAAAGGCCGCAGAGGCACCATCCTCAACATTGAGGATCGGGCCGGCGCCGCCAAGGCGCAAAATCCGGCACTGCAGTTCACCGGGCCTGTTCATTCGGGCCATGACGTGGAGCCCTCATGGGACCGATCGCGTCGCGCGTGCCTCACCAGGGACGCCTTGCCGGGATGCCGCGTCACCTGGACGCGTCGTCGGCGCTTTGTCTGGCCGATCTGCATCGGTTGTCCATCTTTGGCGGGCATCGTCCCGCTTCGATGAAACCGATCCACCTGCTTGCCCACCTCCTGGCTTCCCTGCTGTGCGGGTTGCTGCTGCTGGCGGCCGTGCCCTCCGCGGCGCAGCCGGCCGACGCGGCGCAGACCCCCTTGCTGCTCGCGGCGCGCAATGCGTCCGTCAACCACCGCCTCGTGTACGACGGCGAACCGCGCCGCCGCGAACCGGCCGCCCCCTGGGCCACGGCCGACGAAGCGCGCGAGCGCGGCAGCGGCGACTGCGTCKACTACGCGATCGCGAAGTACTTCAGCCTGGTCGCTGCCGGCCTGCCGGCCGACCAGCTGCGCATCGCGTATGCCGAGGTCCGCAGCGGCGGCCCGGCGGGCGCGCGCCAGCGCCACATGGTGCTGGCCTGGCTGCCGCCCGGCGAGGCCGATGGCGATCCGCTGATCCTGGACAACCTGCTCGATGCGGTGCACCCGCTGTCGCGCCGGCCCGACCTGCAGGTGCTGATCAGCTTCAACGAAGCCGGCATCTGGCGCGGCCTGGAGCGTGGCGAGCCGGCACGCGAGCCGCGGCGCATCACCGCGTGGGCGCGCGTGCTCGACCGCCTGGCCGCCGCCGGGCCGGTCGCCGCCTACAGCCTCGACAGCACGCGCACCGTCACCGGATCGAGGTGATCGCGAAAGCCCATGCGCTGGTACAGCGCATGCGCCGCCTCGTTGCTGCACATCACGTGCAGGAAGGGCGTCTCGCCGCGCATCACCTGCCGCTGCACGAGCTTGTTCATCAGCTGGCGCGCGAGGCCGCGCCCCTGGAACTCCGGGTGCGTGCACACGCCGCTGATCTCGCGCAGCGTGCCGGCGTTGGAGCGCTCGCCGGCCATCGCGACCAGCCGGCCACGTTCGAAGCAGCCGAAGTACTCGCCGAGCTCGATGGTGCGCGGCCCGAACGGCCCGGGGCGGGTCAGCGCGGCCAGCTCCATCGCCTGCGCGGCGTGCTCGGGGCCGAGCCGGACCGCGTCGGGCAGCAGGTCGTCCGGCGGCGCATCGGCGCGCCAGACCATGCGGTGCATCGTCGCCTCGACGTGCAGCTGCCAGTCGCGCGGCACCCGACCGCGCCAATCGGCGATGTAGAGGTGTTCGCCGAGGTCGCAATGCGGCGACAGGCTGTCGAAGTCCGGGTGCGCCAGGTCGGCGAACGCGAAGATCGGCGAGAGGCCGGGCGCGTAGCGGCGTGCGCGCGCCGAGCCGCTTGAAAAGCGCAGCTGCGGGCCGCTCAGCGCGTGCCAGAAGACGTTGTCGAGGTGGGAGTCCATCTGTGAGTCCATCGGTTGACGATACGGCATCGTGCGGCGTCCGCGCGGACGAAGGGCCTGGCGACAAGCCTCCTGACGCGCGGCCGAACACTCCTGACAATTTCGTGCGGGGTGCGCGCGTATCCTGCCGCGCTTGCCCTGCGCCTCCGTGCGCAACCACCGTTGCAAGGACGCTCACCATGATCCTGAACCGAACCCTGTGGGTCGCCATCCTGAGCGGCGTGCTGGCGCTGTTCCAGCCGCCCGTCGATGCCGCACCGGTTGCTGCCGATCCGGCAGCGGCGCTCACGACACTGGCCCGTCAGTACTACGACGCGCAGGCGCGGCTCGACCCGGTCTACACCGCGACGCTGGCCGGTGACAACCGCTTCGACGACCAGCTGCCGCTGACCATCGCGCCACGCGAGCGCAAGAAGCGTTTCGCGATGTACAGGCGCGTCGAGCAGCGGCTGTCGACGATCGACCGCGCCCGGCTGTCTCCCGAAGACCAGCTCACGCACGACCTGTTGGCGCACGAGCTGCACGGCCGCCTCGGCTTCGAGGCCTTCGACGACCACCTGCTGCCGGTGCAGCAGCTGGATTCGCTGCCGGTGCTGCTGGCCACCTTCGGCGGCGGGCAGGGCGAGCAGCCGCTGAAGACCGTCGCCCAGTACGACGCCTACCTGAAGCGCATCCGGCGGCTGCCGGCCTGGATCGACCAGGCGATCGCCAACATGCGCGAAGGCATGCGCCGCGGCATCGTGCAGCCGAAGGCGGTGGTGGTGGCGGCGCTCGGCCCGCTGCGCCCGCTCGGCGATGCGGCGCTCGCGACGAACGCCTTCTACGCGCCGATCCGCAACCTGCCGGCGTCGTTCGGCGAGGCGGATCGCCGCCGGCTGACCCAGGCCTATGGCGATGCGGTGACGCGCCGCGTCGCGCCCGCGCTGCGCAAGCTGACGGCCTTCGTCGAGGGCGACTACCAGGCCGCCGCCCGCAGCAGCGACGGCTGGGGCGCATTGCCGAACGGTGCGGCCTGGTACCGCCAGTGGGTGCGCGACCAGACCACCACCGAGCTGAGCCCGGACGAGGTCCACGCGATGGGGCTGAAAGAGGTCGCGCGCATCCAGGGTGAGCTGGCCAAGGTGGCGCCGCAGCTGGGCTACGACGGCGATCCGAAGGACCTGCTCGGCTGGGTGCGCACCCAGCCGAAGTTCCTGCCGTACCGCAGCGAGGCCGAGATCCTGCAGGCCTACCGCGGCATCAACGAGCGGGTGAAGGCGAGCCTGCCGCGGCTGTTCGGCCGGGTGCCGAAGGCGCCGCTGGAGATCCGGCCCGAGCCCGAGCTGACGAAGGCGTCGGCGTCCGACCACTACGCGCTGCCGGCCGAGGATGGCTCGCGTCCCGGCATCTTCTGGGCCGTGATCAACGACCCCGCCGTCTACGACATGACGACGATGACCGCGCTGTTCCTGCACGAGGGGCAGCCCGGCCACCACTTCCAGCTGGGCCTGCAGCAGGAGCTGCGGCTGCCGGAGTTCCGAAAGCGCCTGTGGATCAACGCGTTCGGCGAAGGCTGGGCCCTGTACGCCGAGACGCTCGGCCGCGAGATGGGGCTGTACGACGACCCGGCTGCCTGGGTGGGCGAGTTGCGGCTCGAGATCGCGCGCGCCGTGCGGCTGGTCGTCGACACCGGCCTGCATGCCAAGGGCTGGAGCCGCGAGCAGGCGATGGCGTACTGGCAGGCCAACGTCGGCGCGTCGCCCGAGGATGCGCGCAACCAGATCGAGCGCTACATGGTGTGGCCGGGGCAGGCGCTGGGCTACAAGATCGGCGCGCTGAAGATCCAGGCGCTGCGCGAGCGGGCGAAGCAGGCACTGGGCGAGCGCTTCAGCATGCCGGCCTTCCACGATGCGGTGCTGGGCGAAGGCGGGCTGCCGCTGTCGGTGCTGGACGCGCAGGTCGACCGCTGGATCGCGAGCCGGCGCTGAGATCGCTGCCGAGATCGGCATTTCAGCGCGCGCGTTCACGCTGTGCCACCTGGGCCGCGGGCGTGGCGGGCTGCATCGCGACATGCCGCGGGTCGTTCACGCGCAGCAGCTCGGCCAGCGCGGCGCGGCGCGGCTCCTGCCCGGGCAGGCGGGCCAGGTTCTCGACCAGCAGCTGCGCCGCGAACACGGCGGATTCGCGGCGCGTGAGCGCGCGCAACGCAGCGGCCGGCGCCGCGCCGCGCGGCCGGGGCGTGTCGACCTTCAACTCGCCCGAGGTCGGCTCGAGGATGCGCAGCACGCCGCCTTCGTCGCGGTAGAACACGCCGAGTTGCTGCGGCGAGGTCGCGAGGCTGATGTCCAGGCCGAGCCGCTGGCCGACGATCGCGACCAGCATCGCCATCGACACGCAGTTGCCGCGCCGCGTGACGAGATGGGTGGCGAGCAGCTTGTTGGCGATGTCCCGGCAGCCCGGGTCGTCGTCGGCGCGCAGCCAGGGGCGCTGGCCGTTCCAGTCGCCGGCGCGGTACAGGTAGGCGTGCAGCGCTTCGAAGCGCTCATGGCGGGTCGGCGCCGGCGGCAGCATCTCCAGCACCTCGGCGGCGATGCCGTCGAGGCGGCTGCGCATGGCGTCCACGTCGATGCGCGGCTCGACCCGCTTGTCGATCGCCAGCTTGACCTCGCCGAGGTCGAGGTCGGCCTCGGGGCGCTGCAGCCAGGCCTGGACGGCCTGCAGGTCGGCGTCGGGCGGTGGCCGCAGCTCGGCATGGGAGATCGGTGGAGAGATCAATGAGGCCGACAACAACAACCAGCCCGCGAAGAGAAGAGGAGTCCTCGACATCGTGCGCACCCTGCGTTGAATGCTGGTGCGCCGCTCCTGCGTGCGCGTTGTGTGGCCAGCGGGTGGACGCTAGCCGGCGAGCTTGCAGTGAATGTGCAGAGAAGACCGAGTGCTTCGGGAGATTTGTCCTTGTTCTGTCAATGATGCTGACGATCGGTCGCGTGCCTACGAGGTTGCGGGCATCGCCGGCAGGCGCAGCCAGCCGGCGATGCGCCCGAGGCGCGCGGCATCGAGGGTGCGCCGTGCCGACCAGGCCTGCCACTCTGCGCGCCATTGATGCTGCAGCGATCCGGCGAGGATGAACAGGCAGGACGCGAGCAGCACGGTCGACAGGCCGAAGTGCCGGTCGAAGGCCCAGATCGCCGCCGCCACGGCCCCGCACAGTAGCCAGGGCCCCCATGACAGCACGGCGCCCACCGCGAGCAGCCGCCAGTTCGGAAGCATCGCCTGCGGCGGGCCGGTCTCCGCGTGCCGGTTGTCGTGCGTCACCTCGGTGCTCAGGCTCCACAGGATCGCGACCAGCAGCGCTGCGAGCAGGCACGCCATGACGCCGATGCGCCCTGCGGTCGTCGGCTTGGCGCCCGGCTTGGGCGGGTCCAGGCGGTAGCCCACCTGGTCGCGTGCCTCTTCGAGGTGGGCGATGTAGGCCGCGAGCCGCACCGGCGGTACGTGGTCGGCGCGGCTGCGGTAGCGGTACTTCATCAGCAGCGTGCGCTGGGTCGCGTCGACACCCGAGTCGGCGCTGAACTCGAAGGCCGGGTCGCTGACATCGCCGTGCTCGGTCTTCAGCGCCCACCGGGCGGGCAGCCGCGCGGTCAGGGACACTGTCACGTCCTTCGGGTGGTCGATGCGAAGCGGTGCGCTGCGCACGGTGTCGTCCGGCCGCGCGAGCAGCGAGCGGATGTCCGGCACGCGCAGGTAGGCCGGCGGCCGCGGGTTGTCGGCCTCTTCGGCCACCAGCGTCGCCATGCGGTAGTGCTCGTGGGTCACCAGCCGGTTGCCGGCCTCGTCGTCCTCGAAGCTGAACGGCTTCGCGACGCTCAGGCCGGGGTAGGAGCGCAGGTAGAAGTTCAGGTAGTTCGACTGCAGGTCGGCCAGGCTGTCGTTGCGCAGCGTGTCGCGCATCTCGTCGGCCTTCTCGCCCAGGTAGGTGCTGGTGATGTCGAGCGTCGGCTGCTTGTCGAAGCCGCGCGAGGCGTCGATCACCATCGCGATGTCGTGCGGGCGGCCGGTGGACGCTGCCGCCGGCATCGGCTCGAGGGCGGTCGAGCGGCCGTCCAGCAGCAGCGCCCGGCCGAAGTCGGCCTGCGCGATGTGATCGAGGCGGCCTTGCTGCAGGTAGCGGGTCGGGTCGACCCACACCGCCCGGTCGCCGAGCTGCGCACGCAGGATGACGTGGTTGAAGGCCCCGGGCGACGGCAGGCGATCGCCGACGTGGCCGCGCAGCCGCGTGTGGACCAGCGCCGGATCGGCCTGCACGCCGAGCGCACGCAGCATCGTCACGGCCAGCAGCACCTTGTCCTTGCAATCGCCGTAGCGGCGGGCGAGCACGGTCTCGGGCGGGCGCGGTGCGTGCGATCCCGGGCCCACCTCGACACCGAGGTAGCGGATCTGCGACTGCACGAAGGCCAGCGTCGAGAGCAGCCGCTGCTCGGGCGACAGGGCCGAGGCGGCGATGCGGTCGATCTCGGCGCGCAGCGGGCCCGTGGCCGGCGCCCGCGCCGCATACAGCGGCTCGGCCCAGCGCGCCACGTCGGCCCAGTCAGCGAACTCGCTCCAGCTGACCGACGCATACGGATCGAACCAGCGCGGCGTGTCGTTCTGCTGCGGTATCGGGTCGATGCCGGTGGCTTGCCAGACCCGCTCGGTCCAAGCGCCCTGGCGTTCCTCGAGGAGCGGCGGAGCTCCCGGCGAGGCGAGCCACTGGATCGTGCGGTCCGAGGGCGCCAGCAGGCGGTGGTGCATCGCATGCACCGGCACCGACCACTGCAGGTCCATGCGGCCGAAGGCGCGGCCACCGAACACCGGGTTGTTGCCGGAGCGGCTGTAGGCGTAGTCGACGACATCGCCGGGGCGGATGTCGTCGAGCACGATGTCGACGGTCTTGCTGCCGTCGTAGATGCGGGATTCGAGGTCCGACTCGCGTTGCAGCACCTTGATCTGCGCCGAGGCGAGGCGGTCCTGGATGCGGCCGTCGCGGTGCACGTTCAGCATGTGCAGCGTGAGCGTTTCATAGGACGGATCGAACTCGATGGACTGGTGCGATTCCGACTCGACGCCGCGCAGGTTCAGCGCCCGGCTGGCGACGCGGCGCCAGGTGCTGCGCTCGTTGCCGTCGAGGCGGGTCTGCTGGTCGACCAGCAGGTAGTGCGTTCCCTGGCTGCCCTTGCCGAGGGGCGGCTTGGCCTGCTCGTCCAGCGGCTGCGGCTTGACCCAGGCTGGTGCCGGTCCGCGGCGGTATTCGGCTGCATGGCTGCCGGCTGCCACCGACAGGATCACGCTGGTGACGAACGCCATGGCCGCCCTGGTCCGCCCTGCGCGGACGGGGTGTCCCTTCTCCCGATGCATCGTGTTGTCCTTGTGGTGAGGCGCCCTCCGTGACGCCGCCGCGGATGCTAGCAAGTTGCCGACCCGCGGCCGCCGGATACTGTCGGTCCGCCCGAAACCGGTGAGCCCTCATGCCCTCCATCGACCGCCTGTCGCTCGGCTGGCGCAGCGAGCTGATCTTTCCCCGCTTCGATGCGCAAGTCATCGAGCGGCCGGATTACCTGCTGATCCGCACGCCGCAGAACCCGACCTTCTGGTGGGGCAACTTCCTGTTGTTCGACCGCGCGCCGCGCGAAGGCGATGCCGCCGTCTGGGCCGCCGCGTTCGAGCGCGAGATCGCGCAGCAGCAGCCGGAATCGAGGCACCTCGCATTCGGTGTCGATGCRCCGGGGCCGATCGAGATGCCGGCGGATTTCGCGGCGCTCGGGCTCACGGCGATGCAAGGCGCGGTGCTGACGCTCGCACCGCCGCAGCTGAAGCCGCCGCGCCAGGCCATCGGCGAAKGGTGGCGGATCCGGCCGCTGCGCCTGCCCGACGAAGGCCCCCTGGCGGCGAAGCTCCAGGTGGCGGCCGACATCGACGGCCACGAGCCCGGCGGCTATCGGGTCTTCCGTGAGCGACAGATGCTGCGCTACGGCGGCTTCGAGCGCGCCGGGCTCGGGCACTGGTTCGGCGTCTTCGCCCCACCGGGCGCCGACGGCAACGACACCGGCGAAGAGCTGCTGGTGRCCGACTGCGGCTTGTTCCGCGACGGCTTCGGGCCGGGCGCCATCGGCCGCTTCCAGTTCGTCTCCACGCACCCGGCCTGGCGGCGCCGCGGCCTGTGTTCGGCGCTGATCCATGCGGTGTGCCGGCATGGCTTCGAGCTCATGGGCCTGTCGTCGCTGGTGATCATTGCGGACCCGGGCTACGTGGCGATCGGCCTGTACGAGGCGCTGGGCTTCCAGCGCGCTGCCAACACCTGGGGCATGCA
>NZ_JBFUGN010000061.1:0-14465 GCF_056402895.1 Rhizobacter sp. P3_B12
AGACCAGCGTGCCATTGGTCAACAGCGAGGCAGCGGATTCGGCCCCCGCGTCCAGGAAAGCGGCTTCCAGCTGCAGCTTCGTCGGGCAGTTCGTCCGCCCGAGGTTCATGTTGCGGAAGAAGACGGCGAAGTCCATGGCGAGGCGTCGCCCATCGTGGCTCAGGGAGCCAGATCCCAATGGAGTTGGCCGTGCAGCACGGCACCCGAAAAGCAAGTCGTTTCGAAGCGGGCGTCAAAAGCGGTCAGGATGTCGCTGTCGTCGTACGACACTCTGTCGACGACGAACCATCCGGGCACATTGCTTCCGCAGCCGATGCCGGGGGCCGACCAAGTCACCGCACCACGTGTCGGCGTCGCTGGCGACAGGGCCTGTGGGTAGTAGCCCGCTGCAAAGTGGCTCTGGAACTGCATGGCGCTGAAGGTTGCGGCACTGCCGGTCGGGCCGTCGATCTGCACCGCGATCACCCCTGATTCATGTCCTGCATCCGCGATCTTGAATGTCGTGCTTTGCGGTGTGTACGTCACCGCTCCCCCGGGGACGGCATTGGTCGGTCCTTCGACGTACAGAAAGCTGCCGCTTGACGGGGTTCTGCCCTCGGCGGGACGCCAAAGATCGGCGGGTGCGCCGACAGGACCGGGCGGCCGCACAGTGTCCTCGATGGACCAGTGGATCTTGCCTCGCAAGGCGGCCTGCTGAGAGCCGCAATGCTGCTCGAATCGCAGATCCAGTGCCGTCAGTCGACCGCTTGGGTCCCAATCGATACGGTCCACCATGTACCAGTCGTTGAAGGCCGGGCACCGGAGCGAGTTCCCGAAGTTATTGAAGGAAAACGCACCGTTGAGAAGCTCGTTGTTGTCGTAGTAGAGGACGAGGTTCTTGTAGTAGCCCGGTTGAATCCTGCCGAGGCCGATCATCGGTCGAAAATTGGCGTCCCAGATGTCGGTCCCGTTGTAGATGCGGATCTTCACGGCATCGTCGGGCCTCTGGGTCTGAATGCGGAAGATGCTGTCGAGCGAGGTGAAAGTCAGCGACTTCCCTTGCAAGACGCTTTCGCCCGCTTGGCTCTCCACGTAGATGTAGTTGCCTTGCGCCGGCACGCTGGTTGCGGCGGCATCCCACAGGCCAGTTGGTGGCGTGGTAGCGGGGCCCGGTGGCAACGTCTTGTCGGCAAACACCCAATTGATACGGGCATGCAATCCGCCGGTGGCCCCTGCGCATTGCTGATCGACCTGAAGGCCCAATTCCGTGATGGTCGACGTGCCAGGCACCTTCACGACGCGCGTCACCACCGCAGTGGCCGGGGTGCCGAGACAAAGAAGGTAGTCCGTGGGGGTGTCATGCAAGACCGTTCCGCTCAGGCGCATTCCCTCGGTGGGCTGAGCCAGGACGTCGGGCAATGCGAAGCTGCCTCGCCATTCGCCGTTGTCATGGACGACCTTGAACGACAAGGTGCCAAAGCTGTTGTAGACAGTGATCAAGGCGTTGTGCAGCGTGTAGCTGAACGATTTGCCATCGCCGATAGGATCCCCGGCCTCGCTGCGGATCTCGGCCGTTGTGCGCGATGTGGAGGCGTCTGTCGACTCCGATCCGCCTCCGCCGCCCCCACCGCAGGCTGCCAATGCCGCGACGCACAACGCCAACGCGGCGCGGCGAATTCCTCCATCCCTCATGCTCGGCTCACTTCTTGTCTTGAAGCGACACACGATAGCAGCTCAACCGCAAGGAGGATTGCTGCTGACAGCGTCGTCGAGGCGCGCCTGTCAGCGCGGACCGTCCGCCTTGCGGTCGACGTCGACCTCGTCCCAGTAGCCCATCACCGACGAGCGCCGGTAGCCCTCGCCCATCAGCCTGACGGCGACGCGGCCGGTCTCGGTGTGCACCGCCACGTCATGCGGGTTCGAGGTGCCCAGCACCAGGTAGCGACACGGCGCCTCGGTGTGGTTGAAGATCGCGTGGCCCGCCTTCTGGCCGGCCGGAAAGCACACGTAATCGCCGGCCGTCATCACATAGGTCTTGTCACCCAGCGTCAGCGTGAGGCTGCCCTCGATCAGGTAGAGGTGCTCTTCCTCGAGCAGGTGGTAGTGCGCCTGGTTGGCCTGGCGGCCCGGCGGCAGCTCCTCCATGGAGACGCTCACCTGCGTGCCGCCGCCGAACGAGCTGAGGTGCCGGTAGCGCATGCCGAAGCGCTCGCCGCGCAGGAACTCCTCGACCGGCACGCGGCTGATCGGGAACGGCTCGAAGATGCCGTCGGCGTTGACCGAGGTGGGCTTGTCAGCCGCCGGGGAACTCATCGCCCGACGCCTACTTGACCCGGTCGCCGTAGCTCACCGCGGTGACCTTGCCGGCTTCCAGCCGCAGCGTCGTGATGAACTGCCCGTAGCCGGGGTTGTAGGTCCACTCGTCGATCTTCTCGCACGGCAGCACGACGGCGGTGCCGGGCGCGCTGGCAGCGACCGACTGCGGGTCGACCGGTTTGCAGAACGAATCGCGGCTGACCGGCTCGCCGCATTTCTGCAGCACACCGGAACGCGGCTCGCCGATGCCGATGATGGCGGAACTGCAGCGCAGCGATTGGGCGGAAGCTGGCGTCGCAGTGGCCGCCAACAAGAATATCGAAGCCAAGGCGACAGGAATAAGGTGCTTGTCCATGGGGCTCCACAGGTCAGTCGGGTGTCGAGAGATTATGTCGTGGCCCAGAGGACTTGATCGAGGTCTTGGCCAACTCTCGAAGACGGCGGCGTACCGCATCAGCTTCTCTTCGTTGCTTCTTGCCTTCACCGGCTTCTCATGGCACTGATTTCCTGAAGTATTCGGGACTTGTTCCAGAGTTCTCCCCCGTAATAAAGAATGCCGTCTTCTGCGAGACGCAGATCATCGATGGCTCTCTCGAACTCGCCAAGCTTGAAGTACGCAAAGGCACGGGCAAAGCTTGCTGTTGACAACTCCCATGAGTCACCGCAGGAATTCATGAGAT
The DNA here is from genome assembly GCF_056402895.1 of Rhizobacter sp. P3_B12. Classification (NCBI taxonomy): domain Bacteria; kingdom Pseudomonadati; phylum Pseudomonadota; class Betaproteobacteria; order Burkholderiales; family Sphaerotilaceae; genus Rhizobacter; species Rhizobacter sp. P3_B12. Next base: position 2,976 of record NZ_JBFUGN010000061.1, read on the forward strand.
CAATCGCCGTTGTCAGCTTGTCGATTGCTTGCTGGGAGCGACCGAGTTGAATCAGGACCTCACCCAATTCACAGTAGCAGCTGTGATCCGGAGCGGGCGACTGTTGAATGGCTTGCAAGAGAGATTCCTCTGCACCATTGAAGTCTGAGTCATGCACTTGAAGCATCGCTTTGGTTCGATATGCCAAGGCGCTCTCAGGGTGGTCTGCCAAGACGTCCGCCACAATTGCCTTGGCTTCTTCTGCACGACCATTTCCAAGCATCAACATGGCACGTCGAAGCTTCTTCTCGGTGGAATCCACCAGGGGCTCGGTGCTCAAAAGTATTTCCTTTTCTTCGGAGAAGGAAAGTTGCCAGGGTCAAGCGGATTATTCCCTCCGCATCGTTCCGGTATGCGTCCGAGAATACACGCTTCCAAGCTTCGTCCAGTCACAAGAGGGTCGTACTTGGGATCCCTTCTCGCGGCAACACACCATGCTCGGGCTTCAGTGATAAGTCTGGGGCAGTCATCATCTGGCGGGCAATTCGGTGCAGGAGCGTTTGCGGCTGTGCCGGGGGCTGGAGCAGCCAGCGGCGTTGCATTCGATCCAGGTAGCGACGCGGGGCCAGATGGTTCTTGCGGACCGCTGTTGAAGATCAAGTAGATTCCCGCACTCRCACCGGCCAACGCTGTCCCGACGACGGCGGGCACCGCCCAAGCCGGTGCCGTCGCGATCACTGCCGCAGTCCCCAGCGCTGCAGGGATGGCCAGAAATGCACCGCCTTCGTCCCAGAACAGGCCCTGAGGGTCGACGTATCGCGTGGGACTCGCACCAGCGTAGCCGTATGTGTTGATGCCCCCATTGAGCCCTATGGGGTCGCTCTGTCGGTAGGCTCCTCCGTCTGGCGAGTAGTAGCGGAAATAGTTGTAGAACAACCCGGATTCAGAATCCGCATACTGCCCCGGGAAGCGCAGGTTGAAGGTGAAGCTGCCCAGCCCGTTCGGGGTGACTTCCGGCGCGGTCGTGCCGAAGGGCTCGGCGAACCACCGCCAACGGCTGACATTGTTCTTGTCGACCACAAGCCGCGGTGTGTTCAGGTGGTCGGTGTGGATGTAGTACACGAGCGGCTCGCCACTCGGGTTCGCCGGATCGGGCATGAACATCGCGATCGGCGTGTCGCGCAACCACACGTACTCGCGGATCGCGGCACCGTTCTGGTCGTACTCGCCGAGCAGGTGCCCTGCCTGGTCGTACACGAAGATGACCGTGCTCGCCGGCCCGGTGCTGCTGACCTTGCGCACCCGCTGCCCGAAGGCGTTGTAGGTGTAGGTCGTCGTCACGCCGCCCTTGGTGATCGTCGCGAGCTGCCCCCGCAGGTTGTAGGTGGCGGTGTAGCCGGCGCTRTCGCTGATCGTGTTCCCGGCGTTGTCGTAGCCGAGGCTGCGTGCCGGGTTCGTGATGCTCGTGAGCCGGTTGCTGGTCGCCTCCACGTTGTACGCGCTCAGGTCGCCGTTCAAGCTCAGGCTTGCGCGGTTGCCGCTGGGATCGTAGGAGATCGACCAGCTCGACGTGGCCGTCGTGATGCCGGTGAGCCGGTCGTTCTCGTCGTGCGTGAAGGCTTGGTCGAGCGCCGGCTGCGGCGTGCCGTCGGGCAGCAGATGCGTGAAACTCGTGATGCGGCTTGCTTCGTCATACCGCACGTCGCGGTACGCAGGGCCAAGCCGGTAGCGCGTGATGCGCCCGCTCAGGTCATAAAAGCGCTCGTGCGGCAGCGGACCGCCGGCGGTGTTCCACTGCCAGCTACTCACCGCCCACTCGAACGGTTCCCAGCGTACGCCGGTGATCAGCGCCACCGCGGTGCTGCTTGCATCCTTGGCCAGGCTGACCGCCTGTACCCGCCCGCGCAACAGCGTCAGCGAGGCGACCCGGCCGGACGGATAGGTGGTGCTGCTCAGGTCACCGAGCGTGTAGCCGTAGGCCACCACGTGGGTGAGCTGCGCCGTGTTCGCCCCAGTGGCTTCCAGCACGCGCTGCGTGTCGCTGACGACCCGCCCGCGCCCCTCGTAGCGGTACTGGCTCGAGCCCGCCGGGTGGGCGGTACTGGTCAGGCGGCCGATGCCGTACGCGAAGCCGGGACCGGTCTGGCTGTAGGTCCAGGTCACCGATTCGCTCGGCTGGCCGCTGAGCGTGGACACAGCACCCGTCGGCCGATCGGCTGCATCGTAGGAATAGCTCGTCAGCACGCCGCGGCTGTCGGTGCGGGTGAGAGGGTTGCCGATCTCGTTGAACGTGTGGCTGGCACGACCGGTGTCGGGGCTGATCAGCTGCGTCGCGTTGCCGAAGCCGTCGCGCGGGTACTGCGTGACGAGGTTGCGCGGGTCGGTGACCTTCGTGGTTCGATCCCCGCCGTCGTACTCGAAACTCGTCTTGCCGCTCTTCGGATCGGTGTGGTCCTTCACCCGGTACAACGGGTCGTAGCTGAACCTGGTCTCCAGGTTCAACGTGCCGGCGCCTCGGGTGATCTTGGTGCGATTGCCCTGAGCATCGTATTCATAGGTCGTCACCGGCGTCGGCGAGACGGGAGGCGGTGGTAGTCCCTGCGCATGCGCTGCCGCAGCGATGAACAGGGCGACCATGCCGATCAACGCCGTCCACTGAAAACCGGAACGCGCACCTGCACGTCGACGCGCATGCGAAATGCCTTGTGTGCTTTGCATGGAATCCTCCCTGTCTTTCGTCAATCGGTCGCTGCACGAACGGGCGCGCAGTCTCGCTGACTTTTCTTTGTGACGTGGAGTGTACGAATGACCAGGGTCTGTGCTGTGACAGATACCGGCATCGGAAAAACAGATGGCAGGTGGGCAGGGTTCAGCTATGCCGGCGAAACCGCGAGTTTGCCCGCCTGTTGCGCCAGCGTCTGCGCCAGCAGACCCGCCACCGCATACACCGCCTCGATGTTCGGCGCCGGTGTCTGCGTGATCTGCGCGAGCTCGACCACCGAGCCCACCAGCGCCTGCAGCTCCAGCGCGCGGCCGTGCTCCACGTCCTGCAGCATCGAGGTCTTGTGCGCGCCCACCGCCTCGGCGCCGCCGATGCGCTTGTCCAGCGAGATCTTGAACTCCACGCCCAGCTTCTCGCCGATCGCCTGGGCCTCGGTCATCATCCGCGCCGCGAGCTGGCGCGTCGCCGGGAAGCGGCAGATGTCCTGCAGCGTCGCATGCGTCAGCGCGCTGATCGGGTTGAAGCTCAGGTTGCCCCACAGCTTGACCCAGATCTCGCCGCGGATGTCCTTGGACACCGGCGACTTGAAGCCGGCGCGCATCATCGCCTGCGACAGCGCCTCGATGCGCTCGCTGCGCGAGCCGTCGAGCTCGCCCAGCGTGAAGCGGTTGCCCTCGACCACCCGCACCACGCCCGGCTCGACCAGCTCCGAGGCCGGGTAGACGATGCCGCCGATCACGCGCTCGGCCTCGATGTGCGCGCCGATCACGCCGCCGGGGTCGACGCTCTCGAGCGAGCGCCCTTCATACGGCCCGGCCAGCTTGTGGAAGTACCACCACGGCAGCCCGTTGATCATCGTGACCACCAGCGTGTGCGGGCCGAACAGCTCGCGCAACTCGGGCAGCACGTCCTTCACCTGGTGCGCCTTCAGCGTCAGCAGCACCACATCCTGCGGGCCGGCCTCGGCCATGCGCTGCACCGCCCGCAGGTTGCGCGCGACCTGCTCGCGGCCGTCTTCCTCGATCAGCCTGAAGCCGTTCGCGTTGATGGCCGCCAGGTTGCGGTTGCGGGCGATGAAGGTGACCTCTTCGCCGGCCAGTGCCAGCCGGGCCCCCAGGTAGCCGCCGATGGCACCGGCGCCGACGATCGCGAATTTCAAGGCTGTCCTTTCAAGGATGGTCTCCGGCCGGTGCGGCCGCGCGCTCGCGCGCCAAGGCCCTCTCGCGCGCCAGCGTCCGCACCCGCTGCACCGCCGGCCACAGCAGGATCACCAGCGCCAGCGCCGTGATGCCGCCCACCAGCGGGTTCGACCAGAAGATCGAGAGTTTGCCCTGAGACGCGAGCATCGACTGCCGGAAGCTCGCCTCGGCCATGTCGCCCAGCACCAGCGCGAGCACCATCGGCGCCAGCGGGTAGCGCAGCTTCTTGAAGACGTAGCCGACGACGCCGAACACCAGCATCATCACCACGTCGAACATCGCGCTGTGCACCGTGTACGCGCCGATCGCGCAGATCACGATGATCACCGGCGCGATCACCGAGAACGGGATGCGCAGGATCGCCGCCCACCACGGCACCGTCGTCAGCACCACGATCAGCCCGACCAGGTTGCCGAGGTACATCGACGCGATCAGCCCCCAGACGAAATCCTTCTGCTCGATGAACAGCATCGGCCCCGGCTGCAGCCCCCAGATCAGCAGGCCGCCCAGYAGCACGGCCGCGGTCGGCGAGCCGGGGATGCCCAGCGTCAGCATCGGCAGCAGCGCCGAGGTGCCGGCCGCGTGCGCCGCGGTCTCGGGCGCGATCACGCCCTGGATCTGCCCCTTGCCGAAGCTCTGCGGGTCGTCGGACATGCGGCGCGCCATGCCGTAGCTCATGAACGAGGCCGGCGTCGCGCCGCCCGGCGTGATGCCCATCCAGCAGCCGATCGCGGTCGAGCGCAGGAAGGTCTTCCAGTGCCGCGCGAGCTCGCCCCAGGTCTCCCACACCACCTTGAAGTTGATCTTCGCGCTCTTGCCCTTGAAGGCCAGGCCCTCCTCCATCGTCAGCAGGATCTCGCCGATGCCGAACAGCCCGATCACCGCGATCAGGAAGTCGAAGCCCTTCAGCAGCTCGGGCACGCCGAAGGTCATGCGCAGCTGGCCGGTCACGCTGTCCATGCCGACCGCGGCGAGCGCGAAGCCGAGCATCATCGACGCGATGGTCTTGGCCGCCGGCTCCTTGCTGGTGCCGACGAAGCTGCAGAAGGTGAGCAGCTGCACCGCGAAGAACTCCGGCGGGCCGAACTTCAGCGCGAACTTCGCGAGCAGCGGCGCGAGGAAGGTGATCAGCACCACCGCGAACAGCGCGCCGACGAACGACGAGGTGAATGCCGCCGTCAGCGCCTGCGCCGCGCGGCCCTGCTGCGCCATCGGGTAGCCGTCGAAGGTGGTGGCGACCGACCACGGCTCGCCGGGGATGTTGAACAGGATCGACGTGATCGCCCCGCCGAACAGCGCCCCCCAGTAGATGCACGACAGCATGATGATCGCCGACGTGGGGTTCATCGAGAACGTGAGCGGCAGCAGGATCGCGACGCCATTGGCGCCGCCCAGCCCCGGCAGCACGCCGATCAGCACGCCCAGCGTGAGGCCGATCAGCATGAAGCCGAGGTTGGGCAGCGTGAGGGCCACGCCGAAGCCGTGCATCAGGTTGGTGACTTCTTCCATGCGCTTCTCTCCCTGTGGGTTCTTGTGTGCGCGGGCGGAGGAACTTCTGCAGCCTGGGCTAGAGACCGAACAGGTGYTCGATCGGCCCCTTCGGCAGCGGCACCAGGAACCACTTCTCGAACACCGCGAACAGCAGCAGCGGCACGCCGACCGACACCGCCGCGGTGAGCGGCCAGCGGTAATGCCCGTGGCGGCGCATGAAGTAGCCGATCAGCAGCGTCGATGCGAGGTAGATGCCGAGCCCCCAGATCAGCGCGACGTACGCCACCATCGGCAGCAGCACCGCGACCACCATGCGCAGTTGCGCGTGCTCGGCGAACACCGGGTCGGGCTGCTTGCGGCGGCGGAACTCGCCGAACAGGATGCTGCCCGCCGCCGCGAGCAGCAGCAGCCCGATGTAGAACGGGAAGTAGCCGGCGCGCGGGCCGTCGTCGGCCCAGCCGATGCCCACGCGCAGGCTGTCGACGATCACCACCAGCGCGATCGCGGCCAGCACGCCGGCCATGCCGACCTCCGGCCACCGCTTGCCAACCGTTGCGGAATCAGGTTCGCTCATGCATCACCTCGTTGTGGGGTGGGGCCTTGGGTCTACTGAGCCAGAAAACCGGCCTGCTTCATCAGYTCGCGGTGCATCTGCTCGTTCTTCCCGAGCCAGTCGACGTACTCCTGCCCGCTCATGAAGGTCTGCTTGAACGCACCCTTGTCCATGAAGTCCTTCCACTCCGGCAGCGCGCGCACCTTCTTGAACAGCTCGACGTAGAACGCCACCTGCTCCGGCGTCGCGCCTGGCGGCATGAAGATGCCGCGCAGCATCAGGTAGTCGACCGGCACGCCGGCCGAGGCGCAGGTGGGGATGTCGTTCCAGCTCTGCGTCGGCGTCAGCTTGGCGGTGTACGGCAGCTTGTCCTTGTCCATCACGCACAGAGCGCGCAGCTTGCCGGCGCGCCAGTGCGATTCGGCCTCGATCGGGTTGTTGACCGTCGAGTCGACGTGCTTGCCCACCAGCTGCACCGCGACGTCGCCGCCGCCCTTGTACGGGATGTAGGTGAGCTTTTTACCGACTGCCTTCTCGAGCATCGCGGTGATGATCTGGTCTTCCTGCTTCGAGCCGGTGCCGCCCATCTTGAAGCTGTTGGCCGGCTGCGCCTTGATCGCGTCGATGTACTCCTTCGCGGTCTTGTACGGCGACTCGGCGTTGATCCACAGCACGAACTCGTCCTGCGCGAGCATCGCCACCGGCGTCAGGTCGCGCCAGTTGAACGGCACGCCGGTCGCGAGCGGCGTCGTGTACAGGTTCGACAGCGTGATGACGATCTTGTGCGCATCGCCCTTCGCGCCCTTCACGTCGAGGAAGCCCTCGGCGCCGGCGCCGCCCGCCTTGTTGACGACGATGATCGGCTGCTTCATCAGGTTGTTCTTCGCGACCACGCCCTGGATGAAGCGGGCCATCTGGTCGGCGCCGCCGCCGGTGCCGGCCGGCACGACGAACTCCACCGGCTTGGCGGGCTCCCAGGCCTGTGCCGCCCCGCCCGCGCCCATCGCCCACAGCGCCATCGCGGCCGCCGCCCACTGCTTGAACTGCTGGTACTTCAAGATCGCTCCTTGTGGTTGTCACACTGGGGGGAATCGCCCCCGGGGTCCATCGGTGTCGTTCTTGTGGGTGCGGCCGCCAACGCCCTCACGGACGCCGACCGCGGGCGACCGGCAGGGTTCGCCCGGGAAGAAAACGGTATCAGCCGAGGCCGAGCTTTTGCGCGAGGCCGATGCGCTGCAGCTTGCCGGTGGCGCCCTTCGGGATCTCGTCCATGAAGAGGATCTTCTTCGGCACCTTGTAGTCGGCGGCCCGCGTGCTGACGAAGGCCTGCAGCTCGCGCTCGGTGGCCGGCTGGCCCTCGCGCAGCACGACGACCGCGGCGACCTCCTCGCCGAGCTTCGGGTGCGGCATGCCGAAGCACACCACCTGGGCGACGGCCGGGTGGTCCATCAGGATCTCGTCGACCTCGCGCGGGCTGACCTTCTCGCCGCCGCGGTTGATGATCTCCTTGAGCCGCCCGGTCAGGCTGATGTAGCCGTCGGTGTCCATCGTGCCCTGGTCGCCGGTGCGGAACCAGCCGTTCGTGAAGCCCTCGGCATTGGCCTTCGGGTTGTTCTCGTAGCCGCGCGTCACGTTGGCGCCGCGGATCACGATCTCGCCGATGCCGCCGGCCGGCAGCAGATTGCCGTCCTCGGCCATGATGGCCACCTCGGGGCCGGCCGCGAGACCCACCGCGCCGGGCTTGCGCGCCTTCGGCGGCAGCGGGTTCGACGCCATCTGGTGCGTCGCCTCGGTCATGCCGTAGGCCTCGATCAGCGGCGCGCCGAACACCTCCTCGAGCTCGCGGATCACCTGCGGCGGCATCGACGACGACGACGAGCGCAGGAAGCGCAGCGGATGGCGCTGGATCACGTCGGCGTTCTTGCCGGCGCGCGACAGGATGGCCTGGTGCATGGTCGGAACCGCCGTGTACCAGGTGGGCTTCGCCTCATCCATCCAGCCGAAGAACTTCAGCGCATTGAAGCCCGGCGTGCAGAACACCTGCGAGCCGGCCGACAGCGGCGCGAGCACGCCGGCGATCAGGCCGTGGATGTGGAACAGCGGCATGATGTTCAGCCCGCGGTCGGCGGGGGTGAACGCGAGCGTGCCGCGGATGTTGGTGGCCGAGGCGCACAGGTTGCGCTGCGACAGCGGCACGATCTTCGGGCGCGAGGTGGTGCCGGAGGTGTGCAGCACCATCGAGACGTCGTCGGGCTCGGCCCACGCGGGTTCGGCGGCCGATGCCGCGATGGCGCCGTCGCGCGGCTCCAGCACGAAGCTGCCGGCGCTTGCGCCTTCATGCACCACCAGGTCGATCACGCGCACCCCGAGCCTGGAGGCCACGTCGATCGCCGGCGAGGCGCTGCCGCGCTCGACGACCAGCGCCTTCGCGTTCAGGTCGGACAGGTAGAACTCGAACTCGTCGGCGCGGTAGGCCGGGTTGAGCGGTGCGCTGGTCACGCCGCAGGCGCAGGCGACGAAGCAGGTCGCCATCTCGGGGCCGTTGTTCAGCACGATCGCCACGCGGTCGTTGCGGGCGATGCCCAGGCCGTTGAGCCGGGCGAGCGTCTCGGCGATCAGCCGGCGCAGTTCGCGGTACCGCAGGGGCGGCCGGTCGGGGGCGGAGATGGCAACGTCATCGTCGACGCCGGTGGCAAGCAGATCCTTCAAGCTGTGGGACATCGGTGCCTCGCTAGATGGGAACGAGGCCGCGCGTCGACGACGCACGCCCCCCAACGTGGTGTGTTTCTACTTGTTGTCGGGGGCGAGTGTGCCGCACGAACCCGGCGACTGGCAAGAACCGGGGGATCCCCGATCGTCGCCAGGCCCGGGCGTGTCAGGAAATCAAGGCTTGTTCGGCTGCGGCGTCAGCCGCAGGTACGGCGTCACCGCCGTGTAGCCCTTCGGGAACTTCTTCTTGATCAGCTCGGGATCCTGCAGCGACGGCACGATCACGACATCGTCGCCGTCCTTCCAGTTGCCCGGCGTCGCGACGCTGTGCGAATCGGTCAGCTGCAGCGAATCGATCACGCGCAGGATCTCGTCGAAGTTGCGGCCGGTGCTGGCCGGGTAGGTGATCGTCAGGCGGATCTTCTTGGCCGGGTCGATCACGAACAGCGAGCGCACGGTGGCCGTGGTGCTCGCGTTCGGGTGGATCAGGTCGTACAGCTCGGCCACCTTGCGGTCGGCGTCGGCCAGGATCGGAAAGTTGACCCGCGTCTTCTGCGTCGTGTTGATGTCCTGGATCCACTTCGTGTGCGAATCGACCGGGTCGACGCTCAGCGCGATGGCCTTCACGTTGCGCTTCGTGAACTCGTCCTTCAGCTTGGCGGTCAGGCCGAGCTCGGTGGTGCACACCGGCGTGAAATCTGCGGGGTGCGAGAACAGCACGCCCCAGCTGTCGCCCAGCCACTTGTGGAAGCTGATCGGGCCGTCGGAGGATTGCTGTTCGAAGTCGGGGGCGATGTCGCCCAGTCGCAAGCTCATGGTGGTCTCCTGGTGATGGGTGGAAGGCTGCGAAGTTGGGTCCGCCTAGACGGCGAACGAGAACTCGTGCAGCGCGGCGCGCTCCGGCCGGCGCGATTGCTCGACACGGTGGATCAGGAACTCGGTCAGCTTCTTCGCCGCCGGCAACGGGCCGAAGCCCGCCTCGGCATTGATGTGGCCGGCGTCGCCGAGGTTCACGAAGCCGCTGCCCCAGGCCTGGGCGAACGATTCTGCTCTCGACGCGCTCATCCACGGATCGGTGTCGCTCGCGAGCAGCGTGGCCGGCAGGCGCAGGCGCTGGCGCAGCGGCCGATCGTCGAGCGCGAAGCGGCCCGGGTCGGCCGGCGCCACCAGCAGCGCGCCGCGCACGCCGTGGGCGGTGCGACCGCAGGTCGACAGCACGTGGTGCGCGAGCGCCAGGCAGCCGAAGCTGTGCGCCACCGCGACCCACGGCCCGAGCGGCTCGGCGGCGATCGTCTCGCCGATGCGGGTGGCCCAGGTCTCGAGGTCGGCGGTGTCCCAGTCGTCCTGCTCGACGCGCAGCGCGCGTCGGAAGTGGCTTTGCAGCCAGCTCTGCCAATGCGCCGGACCACTGCCGCGCAGGCCGGGGATCACCAGCACGCGCACCGGGCTGCCGTGGAATGCCATCGCGGGGTCTCCTTCAGCGGGCGGTCAGAGCGTCGCGATCGACACCTCGGTGGACTTGACCAGCGCGATCACGTCCTTGCCGACCGCGAGCTTCAGCTCCTTCACCGAACGCGTCGTGATGACCGACGTGACGATCAGGCCGGACGGCGTCTCGACGTCGATCTCGGACACGACCGGTCCTTCGATGATTTCCTTGACCTTGCCGCGGAACTGGTTGCGCACGTTGATGGCGGTGATGCTCATGAGTGACCTCGGGGTGAGAGTGAGCGTCGATGATGGGCACGCGGCCCGGCCGTCGCAACGAATGAAACCGGATCAGGTCATGCGGATAGCGAATTTGGCGGACGAAAAAAAGCGCCTCCTCCCCGCAGGGAGAAGGCGCTCGGTCTGACAGAACGCTTTACTTACTTCCAGTCGGCGGACTGCAGCAGCGGGTCGACCGGCAGGCCGAAGCTGTTGCCGACCTTCTGGCCCACCGTGCCGGGGGCCGCCAGTGCGGCGCTGCCGCACGAGCCGCTGGCCGGCTTGATGATGGCCCACAGCATCGCGCCGTCACGCGGGTTGCGGTTCGACGCCGTGCTGTTCAGCACCGCCGCCGTGTAGCGCTGCACCGAGTACGGCAGGTTCAGCGTGGCGCCGTACTGGTCCTGCAGGTTGCGCGAGCCTTCGCACTGCGCGTCGCTGTCGTTGATGACCAGCTGGCCGCCCGCCCAGCCTTCCGGCGCCGGCTCGAAGCCGATCGACACGATGGTCTTCGACGGGTAGAGGCTGCGGTACTGGTTGTACGCGACCACGCCGTCGAAGTGCTCGTAGCGGGCGTCGTAGCTCATCACGTTGACGAGGTCGAGCATCGCGGCCGTCGCCGGGTACTTCAGCACCACGCCGCGTTCGCGGCCGGCGTTGCCGCCCCAGAACGACAGCTTGCCGGCGCAGCGCGAGTCGGCCGTCGTGCCCGAGGTGCAATCGGCGCCGCTCGACCAGCCGGCCAGCGTCAGCACGCGGCCGCCGCCAGCCAGGTCGACCGCACGGCGCAGCGCCTTGATGGCGTTGGCGTAGCGGTCCACGTCGCCGTCGACCTCGTAGTCGACGTCCAGGCCGTCGAAGCCCATCTCGGTCTGGATCTTGGCCAGCGCGTTGATGATCGGGCCGCCGCCGGCCGCGCCTTCCGCCGCGATCGGACCCCAGTTGTTGTAGGTCGCGCCACCCACGGCCAGGATGATCTTCTGGTTGCGCTTGTGCAGCACGTCGATCGCGGCCTTGATGTCACGCGGGGTGGCATTGAAGTTGATGCCGGTGCCCGAGAAGCTGTTGGTCGCGATGCCGGCCCACGAGAAGTTGGGGTCGGCGAACGAGGCCATCACGTGCGTGTAGGT